>CAVODA010000282.1:0-2971 GCA_963694265.1 Dehalococcoidia bacterium | reverse complement strand
TGCGCCAAGGCCATTGACCCACTCAACTTCGCCAACGGGTTTCATTTCAGTTGGGCCTGCCGCCCGGTACATGGAGTCAACCTCCACGAATAAAGTTTGCACCACGTTGTGGCCTGACCCAAGATCTGAGGTGACCTCGTCAATCATGTAGCGATCGCCGGGTTTGTCCCAGAGGTGGTGGTGTGGGTCACAGATGGGCAGGCCAGGGTCGATGGCCTTCTCAACAGTCAGTTCCAACCAGGCGTCTAGTTTGGCGGGCATATTAGCTCCTTAGCTACTTGGTGTCATTTTGGTTTGTGATTATCCCCTAAGGCGATGTCTAAATACGTGTCCAAATAAACGTAGGGGCGGGTTTCAAACCCGCCCCTACGCGCATCAATTCATTACAAGATTTTAGGACAGGATTTAGGGAGTGGTGGAGTTACAGCCCGACCAACTCCCGGAAATTCTCCCCTAGCATGCGCTCTTTGGCGGCATCCGGGATGGGCAGGCTCTCGATGAACTCGGCGTCTTTGGCCATGTCTGCCAGCGGGAAGTCGGTTCCGAAGCAGACCTTGTCCGCGCCGTGTTTGTTGACGATGTTGGCCAGGGTGTCGGAGCCCAGCTCTTTCAACGCCGGCGGCCAAGTGGTGTCGATTAGCACGTTGCTCTTGCCGATCAGCTCTCGCTCGGCTTCGTCCAGCATGTAGAAGCCGCCCAGGTGGAGGGCAATCACCTTCATCTTGGGGAATTGCCGGATCATGTTCATCACCCGGCCCGGTGGTGAATAGACCGTTTCACCCGGCTTGGTGTGGTTGAACCGACCTGAGTGGATCTCCAGCACCATGTCCTCGCCAAGTTCCTCGTACAGTGGGAACATCTTTGGGTCGTCGGGGAAGAACTGGTTCATCATGGGGTGCAGCTTCACCCCCTTGATGCCAGCGTCACGGAGTCGGCGCACCTCCTCGGGCATGTTATCCATGTCCGGGTGAATCGCGCCGAAGGGTACCAGCATGTCGTCTTGGATGGATATGAGCCAATCGTTGGCGACCTTTACGTGCGAGACACGATCCACCACACCCAGCACCACCGACTTGTCCACGCCGGAAGCCTTCATGTGTGATTTGATGCCATCAATCGTGTTGATTCCCACGGCTGGATAGCCAAAAGTCTCGGTCATGCCCTCCAGAATCGGCGCGGCGATTCGGTCGGGAGATATGTGGGTGTGAACGTCTATTCGCATAGTAATTCGCTGGGTAATGCGCTTGGTATTACCCGAGCATCTCCTCGGCCAGCTTCTCTAGGCCGTCCATGACCTTGTCGGGTTCGGTGGATTCGAGACGCACGGTGGCCATGTTGGCTCCGGCGTCTTCCATTTGTTTGATCTCGTCACGAGAAGATGCGCCGTAGATCAGGATTTGAATGCTGTTTGGGTCGCGTCCGGCGGCGTCAGCCAGTTCGTCCAAGGCCGCGCGGCCTGCTTTGACGCTATCCGGGGTCGCCCGCACCGGCATCCAGCCGTCGCCGTAGTTGACGACCCGCTTGAACACGTTGGTGGCCGCTCCGCCCAAGAACACTGGCGGATGGGGCTTTTGAATCGGTTTGGGGAAGACCCGGACAGGTGGGAAGTCGAAGTAATGGCCGTGGTATTCGGCCTCATCCTTGGTCCACAACTCTTTCATGGCTTCGATGGCCTCTTTGGCTTGAGTCCACCGGTGGTCAAAGTCGCCGCCCATAATCTCAGTCTCTTCACGCAGCCAGCCGGTGCCAATGCCAAAGATGAACCGGCCGCCCGAATGGAAGTCCAGCGCGGCGATCTGCTTGGCTTGAACCAGCGGGTTATGCTCCGGGATCAGGCAGATGCTGGTTCCCAGCATAATTTTGCTGGTAGTTCCGGAGGCGATGGCCAGGCTGATAAACGGGTCAGCCATGTCGCTCATCGCCGGTGGAATGCTGCCATCGGGCGTGCCACCGTACTTGGAATTGGTCTCCACCGGGATGATGGGATGCTCGGCCATCCAGAGGGACTCAAATCCCAGGTCCTCAGCTTTCTTGGCAAAGGCCCCAATGTCGCCTGTATTGCTGTTCACGGCCACGTTAACGCCGACTTTCATCAAATCTCCTCTGGTGGGCCTGCTGTTTAATCTTGTCTGTCAGACAGGTCAAAAAGTGACCCGATTTTACCATGCCTGGCGCGGTTTACTCTACGGGGTGATTCCATCTATGCCTAGCGCGGATGCCTGGCACGCTTTTACATAGGGGTATTTTTTCTGTAATGATCGAAACTGGGATTATTGACCAAACGTGAAGTGGAACTATCTTCGGGATAACACTATCATTGCTGTGGATTGCCATTTTGGAGATAACATCGGTAGATGACGTTCACTCAGTCAATATCCTCAGGGTTCCGCAGGTATTTTGATGTTAGGACCAGGTCCAGTAGGTCTGAATACTGGTGGTGGACTCTTTTTGCATTGCTGCTCTCTGTGGTAATGACAAGTATGGATAAGGCATTGTTTGGAGGCACCGAAATCTTGGACACCGCCAGTTCGCTGTTCCTGTTTATTCCGGGAATTACGGTGGCCGTCCGACGCCTGCACGACGTAGGCCGGTCCGGATGGTGGCTGCTGATCGCCTTTACGATCGTCGGGATCATTTACCCGCTACTTTATTGGCATATCAACCCGGGCATGAAAGGCCCGAACAAATACGGTCCAGAACCGGTGCAGACATCTAGTGACCCATCTTTTACCGGCGAGACTTTATTTGCTGGGACCGGTGATGGCACGGGCGATGGCACGGGCGATGTAACGAGTGAAGGGCGCAGCTCTAATTCTGGATCCCGGACCTGTGCAGTTTGTTCCTCGGCGTTGGAACCAGGAGCGAATTTCTGCCTCGCCTGCGGTTCAAAAACCTACGACTTTGAAGAAGCAGCCAAGTTCTGTTCCAATTGCGGTTTGAAAATGGAACCTGATGCCAAATTTTGCTTCTC
>CAVODA010000281.1:0-2995 GCA_963694265.1 Dehalococcoidia bacterium | reverse complement strand
GGACCGGGTCATTCAGCGCATCGGCAAAATGGCCGACGGCTGGTTCCCTCAGTTCCAACCTGACAGCGCTGGCCAAGAGAAGATTGGCGTAATGCGGGAAGCTGCCAGCAAAGCCGGGCGCGATCCCGAGTCCATTGGCATTGAAGGGAGAGTCTCCTACGCCACCGATAAACAATCAGACTGGGAGAAGATGGGCGCTGCCTGGGACGAAGCTGGCGCAACTCATTTTTCCATCAACACTATGAAAGCCGGACTAACAGGCCCGGACCAACACATAGAAGCCATAAAACGCTTCAAAGAAACGGTGTCGGGCTAGACCAACTCGGTTTTTTCTGTAGCTCATCACCGCTCGTCTTGAGTCATCGGGTACAGATCGAGGTGATTATATTGCAGTTGATGAGCGCCCCCAAATCGTTAGTCCTGAGCTCCGACTTAGGTCGAGAGTCTCGATTTATCGGACCCGTCGAAGGATGCGCATCAGTCACACCTGAATCGCCAACACGTGTCATGTCTAGGTAGGTATGAATCCAGGAAGCCTACTCGTCATGAACGTGTCTGAACCGCAATACATGGATTCCCGCCTTCGCTGGAAAGACGGTGGGAGCGGGAGAGATTTTGTTGCTGACGGCTGAGAGCTGTCAGCTAAACGGCTTTAGTCCCGAAACAAGCCCTTTACTCGGTCCAGTATCCGGTTGCTAACATCGTACTTAGACAGAAGGGGTAGTTCTTCCACCACCAAGTCTCGGTCAATGAGGGTGACCTGGTTGGTGTCCGAGCCGAAACCGCTGCCCTCGGCAGTAATATCGTTGGCGACGATTAGGTCAAGTTTCTTGGCTTCCACTTTGCTCTTGGCGTTGGCCACCAGGTTTTGGCTCTCGGCAGCAAAGCCCACTCGCACGAAATTGCCTTTGGCCGTCTTGAGGATGTCTGTGGTCTTGGCCAGGGTGATGTTCATGTCGTCGTCGGATTTCTTGATTTTCTGGTCGGCAGCCTCGGTGGGACGATAATCTGCTACGGCTGCGGCCATGACCAGCACATCGGCCTTCTCCGCATGTTCTTGGATCGCGGCTCCCATCTGTTCGGCGGTGCGCACATGGACCACATTGATTAACGCGGGGTCGGCCAGGTTGGTCGAGGCAGTCACCAACACCACGTTGGCTCCACGGTCACGGGCTGCTTCCGCCACCGCATAGCCCATTTTCCCTGAAGAATGGTTGGTGATTACCCGCACTGGATCGATGGGTTCCATGGTGCCGCCAGCGCTGACCACCACGGTCCGGCCGGCCAGGTCTCCGTTTTTGCCCATGGCGTAGGAGATGTGGCCCAGCAGCTCTGACGTTTCCAAAAGACGACCCACTCCGGACAGACCCGAAGCCAGCCGACCAATACCTGGCCCAGCAATCACCACACCCCGCTCTTTCAGCGTGGCCAGATTGGCCTGGGTGGCGGGATGGTCGTACATGTTGCCATCCATGGCTGGAGCGACGACCAGCGGGCAGGTGGCCGCCACAATCGTGGTCGTAAGGGGGTCATCAGCCAACCCTATGGCCAGCTTGGCGATGCAGTTGACGGTGGCCGGCGCAATCACAATAACGTCGGCCTGTTGCGCCAGGGCCACATGCTCAACGCTGTACTCGGAATCCGGGTTAAAGGAGTCGGTCACCACTGCCCGGTGGGTGAGGCTGCGAAAGGCCAGGGGCGTGACAAACTGAGTTGCGCCATGGCTCATGATGACGTCAACCAGCGCTCCGGCCTGCATTAGCTTGCTGGCCAAGTCCAACGCCTTATAACAAGCGATGCTCCCGGTAACTCCCAGGACTACGTGTTTATCTTTCAGCGGTCCTACCACGGCTCTCTTCCAATCCTATAAGTTTCGCGCTATCGATTTGAATCCACTTATTTCGTCTGGTTCATATTGTAGATCATGTGCAGTCCGATCAGCGTCAGGTCTTGATTGATGTCGTCAAAGATATCTGCTTCTTTGGAGATGATGGTAGCCAAGCCGCCGGTGCCAATTACCTTGGCTTCTTCCCCGAGTTCGGCTTTGAACCGCTCCACCAGGCCGGTGACCAACCCGGCGTAGCCCAACACCAACCCCGCCTGCAGGGCAGTCGAGGTGTTCTGGCCGATTGCCGACTTCGGCGCCACCAACTCGACCCGTCGCAGTTGGGAGGTGTTCAGAAATAATGCTTCGGCAGCTACGTTGATTCCGGGGGCGATGGCACCACCCAAATAGATGCCATCCTTAGAGATCGCGTCAAAGACCGTGGCGGTGCCAAAGTCCACTATGATGACGGGTTTGCCGTAAAGATTGATGGCCGCGACGGCATCCGCGATACGGTCGGCGCCAACGTCACGGGGGTTGTCATAGCTGATCTGCAATCCGGTCCGAACCCCTGCGGTGATCGACAGCGACTTTACGTGGAAATAGGTCTCGAAGAGTTCCTCAAATATGCCGGTTAATGGCGGTACCACGCTGCACATGCACACGTCGGTGATGGTCGAGCGTTCCACGCCGTTCAGGGCTAGCAGGTCTCTAATCATCAGACCGTATTCATCTGAAGACCGTCTGGCGTCGGTTGAAACCCGGAGATTTGCCACCAGGGTTTCACCGTCGAACACACCCAGGTTAACCATGCTATTTCCGATATCCACAGCTAAGAGCATTTATATTCGTACTTACCGGCTTACCGGAGTCCCATAGATTTGAGCGCCATGATTTGGTCGCAATTATACCCACGCCTGCGAAACGGAGCAACGATGGGCCTTAGCAAGGTGTCTACCATAGTCATGGCAAGCTGAATTTGGCCCCAAGGGAAGTGACCGGCAAAATAGGGCCAAAATCCTCTCTGAAAACAGCATTGGACCCTATTTGGGAGTGCTGCCCTCAGCTAGATTTAACAAGAAGGAATGCGAATCGGACAACGCCCGTCGTGAACCGGCCAGACCGAACAGAAGCAACTTCACAAAGGGCAGATATTCGCCTTCCTTGTCA
>CAVODA010000280.1:0-2999 GCA_963694265.1 Dehalococcoidia bacterium | reverse complement strand
GGAATGGTCCCACCAGATTTCAACTTGAAACGCATGGGCTCCGAAGAACTGGTCCAGCTATCAAGCTTCAAGGGCCAAAAGCCAGTGGCCCTGATTTTCGGCAGCTATACTTGACCCCCATTCCGTGCTCAGGTTGAGCACATGGGAAAACTCTACGGTCAGTATCAAGACTGGATTGAGTTCTTTGTGGTCTACGTGCAGGAAGCACATCCAACGGACGGCTGGCAGACCGACTCCAACGTGGCCGAGGGCGTGTTGCTCCGTCAGCACCAGAGCTTTGACGAGCGGGACGAAGCAGCCCAGACCTGCAGCACTGACCTGCACATCTCCATACCAACGTTGGTGGAAGACATGGACAACGCCATTGATGAGGCTTACGGGGCAGCCCCGGAACGCCTGTACCTGATCGGAAAAGACGGCAACGTCTACTACCACGGCGGTGCCGGCCCCCACCTCTTTGACCTAGAGGAGTTGGAAGAGGCCATCCAGCGGATGGAAGCCGCAGTCAAAGTCGGCTAACCCAATTACTACACAAACAAAAAGGCCCGTCCTTCCGCGGAAGGACGGGCCTTTTTTATTTCTAGGTATGGTTATGAACGCAATTGATGAGGGTTCCTCAACACCGTTCGTGGTGAGCCTGTCGAACCATTGCTTGTGGTCAGACTTTTTCATCTGCATAATGGCCGGCGCAAGTCTTTCGACAAGCTCAGGATGAGCGGTTCTCCATAATCGAGGCCAGTGGCAAAGTCTAATCGCCGGGTTTGCGTGGCTCCACGAAGGAATCCCGGAAGCGGTACAGCGTGAGTTCCGGCTCAACGGGGGCTACAGACGTTGTTCCCCCAGCTTCCTCAATCTTGGCCACTATAAAATGTGGTCCATCTGAAGATGCCAAGGCTTCCGATACTGCGGCTTCGAAATCTTCTAAGTCTGTAACTGTCTTGGTGTGAGTTATCCCGCAGCTTTGGGCCACCTGCTCCAGGTCTGTGCCCATACCGGTGTGGCTGGTCTGCCCGCCGGTCTGCCCCCACTTCTCGTTATCCCAGACTATGACTGTAAGGTTCTTGGGCTGCTCGCGGCCAATGGAAGCCACGGTACCGAGGTTCATGAGGAGCGATCCATCGCCGTCCAGGGATATGACCTGTTCATCAGTCCCCATGGCCATACCCAATGCAATGGACGAGCAGAGGCCCATGCTGCCGTAGGTATAAAAATTTCGGTCACGGTGCCCCGAGTGCCAGAGATCGCTGGAAGTAGGACCCAGGTTGCTGACAATGGGGGATTCCCCAGCCAGACGTGATACCAACTGTGTAGCTTCGAATCTACGCAACTTTGCCTCCGTGCAGCGCTGTGGTCAGGCAGATGCCTAACGGCTGGCGATTGGCGTAACAGAGCTTCATCGCCCCGTCCAATGACCTTTCCATATTGCCGTCGTCCTCTAACGTGTAATGGGGAAGACCCAACTGATCCAGAATTGGGATCACCGCGCGACCCATCGGCACCTGGGCAATGTTGAACTCGCCCAGTCCGCCGCGCAAGTTGATGAAGATTGGGATGGGCGTTCTGGAGGGGATGCACAGGCTGGCCAGCGCATTGATGCTGTTACCAAACCCACTGGATTGCATGAACACTGCGGTATTCTTTCCAGTGGCATAAGCGCCCACCGCAATGCCAATGGCTTCTTCTTCTCTGGTGGCTGGGACCAGTCTAAAAAACGGATCTGCATCAATCAGGCTGGTTACCTGATGGATTGATATGTCTGGTACGTAGACAATCATGGACGTATCCCAGTCCTTGAGCGTCTTGACGATCTGTTCCGCCCAGTTCATTTTGTGTCTCCCATTTCGGCCCTCGTTATTGGCCGTATTATGCTTGATTCTAGGTTCGCCTCAGGCGTGAGCGGCTACCAACATAACAGTGGTACTTTGGATTGTCAAAACTAGGGTCTTCATCTTATTGGCGAACCGTCTTTGGCGGCTATTGGCGGCCCATCTGTGGCAGGATATAATCCCTCTAATAATTTGAACATGTCCTGATTAAGATTCGGATAAGTTTATGGAATCGGAGGAATTTAATTGATAATAGACCCAAAAACCTTTGAGAGATTTAGCGCAGTGCTAACTGGTGTGATTGTGCCCAGGCCGATCGCTTTCGTATCCACTGTGTCCCCGGCTGGTGAGGTCAACCTGGCCCCATATTCGTTCTTCAACGCCATCTCGTATCAGAACGTGGTGTTCTCGTCTTCCCGCAATGTGGGCAACAAGAGTAAAGACACCCTGAGAAACATTGAAGAGACCGGTGAGTTCGTGATCAACATCGTGGTCGACCCCATCGCGGAAGCGATGAACGCGACTGCCGCCGAGTTCCCAGAGGGTGAAGACGAGTTCGAAATTGTCGGGCTAACCCACGCGCCGTCTCAGATAGTCAAAGCGCCCCGAGTCGCCGAATCCCCGGTGAATATCGAGTGCAAGCTGGACCAGATCATCAAGATCGGCGAGGGTGACCATGAGCACGGGTTGGTCATTGGCACCATTCTTCTAATGCACGTCCGCGACGACATTATCGACGGTCACCGTATCGACCAAGCGAAACTAATGGCCACCGGACGCATGGCCGGCAATATGTACTGCCGCACCAACGACCGTTACGAGATGGTCCGCCCGGTTTACGACCCCGAGAAGGGCGTGGCCGTTCAGAGCTAAGTTATTCAGCGCTAAGCCGTACAGGGCTAGGTTTCCAGCGCCAAGCAGTACAGGGCTAAGATTTACGGCGCACCAGCTAAGGAGCAGCATCATGGCCACCAAAATGTCCATACTCAGCCCGGCGGCGGAGGCGTGGCGTCCAATGCAGGACGATGTACCCCACATCGCAGATCTCAAGGGTGCTACGGTTGCCATTTTGAACAACCGTTGGACCAGCATGAATATCATCTCGGAGCAGATCGGCATCATCCTCAAGGAACAATACGGGGTAGCTGAAGTCTTTGAGAAGCTGATTCCCCT
>CAVODA010000279.1:0-3004 GCA_963694265.1 Dehalococcoidia bacterium | reverse complement strand
GTCCAACTCATAGAGGAATACTGCATGCTGGATCACCTCAGCGGTGGACGGTTAGAGATTGGTGTTGGCCGTGGCGGCGTGTTTGAAGCCTTCTTCTGGGGGCAGGACTCCGACGTTGAATCAAACTACGCTCGCTACCGAGAGACCCTGGCCGCCGTGCAAAACGGGCTGAGCAACGACGTTTTGACCCACAAGGGCGAGTTCTACAATTTTGATGAACTCCCTATGCGCCTTAGGCCCATGCAACAGCCCATGCCACCCTTCTGGTACATGCGGAACGTGGAGACGGCAGCGATGGACGGCATGAATACCATCATTGTTGGTGGTCTGGACAGTTTTGAGGCCAACGTTACGCGCTACCACGAGGAATGGGCCAAGCATCAAGGTGTGGGCGCACTGACCGCCCAGGGCACAGAACCCAAGATTGGCCTGGTGGTCCATCTGCTGCTGGCAGACACCGATGAAGAGGCAATGGCGCAGGCTAAACCAGCATGGGACCACTATAGCTGGAACCTGGGCACTCCCCGGAGATTGGAAGCCGAAAGGCGGGGCCTAACCCAGTTCCAGGGTGAAGGCATGAACCCTCGCCCCTCGTCCGTTCCCGTCAGAGACATCCCCCAGGAAGAACGGCGAGACCTTGCTGCCACGCTGGTGGATGAGGAGCGTATCGAACGGCGTCAGAATCTGCAGGGCCACGTGGCCAACCCAGTCGGCGGCGGAGCGGGGTTTGGATCCGTGGCTGGTTCGCCGGCGACCATACGGAAATACATGGAAGAGTACGTTGCCACTGGGGCCAACTACTTTGTTGGCGCGTTCCAATGGGGAGACCTATCCCACGAGCAAGCCATGCGGTCAATTGAGCTATTCACCAACGAGGTGATGCCCCACTACTCCTAGGGGATTAGCGAGCTTGGATCCTTCGACAGGTCCGATAGATAGATTGAGACTCTCGACCGTGGTCAGAGCTCAGGATGAGCGGGAGGGTGCTGTGAGGAGACCTGTTGAAAATGACCAAGGTTGTTGAAGACTGTTCGCCCTCACCCTAATCCTCGCTCTGACATACCCGTCATTCCTGCGAAGGCAGGAATCCACAGCGCCTAGGTACTCGCTGGCTTACTGTTGGTGTCCTTCATCAGACGGATGTTAATTCAGACTCAAGGAACTGCTCTCGCGAAACGCCGTAAAGCTCTAGCTGTTCCATGACTCCCCATTTGATGGTTGGCCCTTGTTGGGAGCCTTCGTAGAGCATACCCGCGTGCTGCAGAACGTGGCCCGAAGCGGGATTGCGGGTGAAGTGGGCGGCGTGGATCCGTTCCTGCGAAAGTTGATTGAATCCGAATTTAACAACTGCCTTGGCTGCTTCTGTGGCGTAACCTAGGTTCCAATATGGCTTGCCTACCCAATATCCAATCTCAGCATGCCCCTTGGTTTCCTGGAAATGAATGCCTATGGCACCTAGAAAGCTGCCGTCGGCCGTGAGAGTGATGGCAAAATTGACCAATTCACCTGCGTCAGACATATTCTGGCAGGAAGTGATCCATTTTTCGGCCATGCCATCTTCGTAGGGATGTTCAATATTTAGAGTGGTGGATGCCACGTCTTTGTCGCCCGCCAAACGCTGGATATCCGGGGCGTCAGCGAGAATCATCGGGCGGAGCGTCAGGCGTGGGGTGTTGATTGTCATAGCGCCTTCATACTAGCATGACGACTAGCATGGTCATGCAGCCTGAGACCGGGCCTGTCTTGACTGGCCAAAGCGGCCCTTGTTACACTGCGTAGGTGCGGGCGGTTAGCTCAGTTGGTTAGAGTACTTGCTCGACACGCAAGAGGTCAGTGGTTCGAGTCCACTACCGCCCACCACTAAAAGGGCAACCGCACACGGACCTCCCGGTGGACTAAACCGGCAGACCTTAATTCAATCTCTGATAATACATCGGCGGCGGATTGTGGCTTAAAACACCAGAGCGCAGCCCATATTAAATTAGATATTGAAATCGAAACTGAAATCGAAATTACGAGTTAGTGAGACCTGATGGAAGCCGCTCAGTTACTGAAAAAAGCCGCCAACCCCAAAATTCCAAGATTTAGCGCAGGCGATACTGTCAGCGTGAACTTCCGAATTAGAGAGGGTGAGCGGGAAAGAATCCAGGTCTTCCAAGGCGTGGTTATCCGGCTGAATAACGGCAAGGGCCCCGCCGCCAGCTTCACCGTGCGTCGCATCACTGCCGGCATCGGCATTGAGCGCATATTCCCGATCCATTCACCCCTGGTAGAGTCTCTGGAAATTACCCGTTATGGCTCGGTTCGCCGCGCCAGGCTCTACTATCTGCGCGGTTTGCAGGGCAGAGCAGCCAGGATTAAGGAACTCAACCCGGTACAGCGTCGCAAGGTTCAGGAAGCAACCGCCGCAGCCATGGCGGAGCTCCAAGAACAGGCGGCTATGTCCACTGCAGAGGCTGAAGAGCTGGTGGAGATGGAGGCTGAACAAGTCATCATCGACACGGAAGGCCAAGCCACTGACGAGATTGTAGACACCGCAGCTGACGAGTCTGAAGAAGCTTCAGAAGAGCCAGCGGCAGAGGAACCTGCCGCTGAAGAACCGCCGGCAGACGAACCGTCAGCAGAAGAAAAAGCCTAAACGAAACCAATCACGGCCCGCACTTAGCGGGCCGTGCTAGTTTTAGGCCAGTTTTTATTCAGGCTCCTAGTTTTTAGACGCCAGTCTGATTGGCTTTATTCGGCCTTAATCACAGGCACTATCTTCTTCTCAGACACGCCAGGTCAGACACGCCAAGTCGGTAATCCCAGGTCAGACACCCCAGGCTCTTGTGCGGGCTTTTATGAACACCATGAGATACGCGGAAGTGGCGGTGGACGCAGTGGTGGCCCATTCTCGGACCTTCTCATACTCCATCCCGCCAAAATTTACCGTTGAACCCGGCCAACTCGTCTGGGTACCTTTCGGACGGCGTGTGCTCCAAGGCCTGGTGATTGAACTGGTGGC
>CAVODA010000278.1:0-3034 GCA_963694265.1 Dehalococcoidia bacterium | reverse complement strand
GATGGAAACGGTGTATCTGCTGAAATTAGTCATGCTACTAAGACTATAAACCCGCCAGTGCCCCGGCTCAAGGTAGTGTGCCTCAGTTTGGCCGTATCCTCAATTCAAAAAATAAGAAAACGCCCCAGCCGTAAGTCGGCTGTGGCGTGTTTATTCGGCTCGGAATGGTTTTGTTAAAACGTTAAGCTGATCGTCGCCGCCAACGGGCAGTTGTGCCACCTGGAACGTCCCCTCTTAAGCTTCAAACGACTGGGAGAAGTCGAGAATTTCCTGGTCGGTCTGGGTCTCTAGGTCGATGGTCCGACCGAACCCTTGTTTTACGACAAACCCAGTTTTGAAGTAGACCTCTCCCGCGTTGTTCTCCGGGTCGTGGAAGTAGATGCTGCAGGAGATACCGTGGGTGACGGTACGCAGGATATCGATTTTTTCTCCTTTGAACCGACGATTGAGCTCCCCCAAAGCCGCCATATCTGGCCGACGTTCTCGGTGGCAGGTCTTGCACCTTCCGGATGGTCAGCGCCGCGAGCCTGGCTTAGAGCCAGTTCATGGTGCTCATTTTCCGGGTCGGCGCTGAGGAAGCAAATGCCCCGCTCTAGGTTCTCGTCGGTGACGGTTAGGCCCATAACTCGAGTGTAGAAGTCCCGAACCTTCATGAGGTCGTCACAAATGATGCCGACGTGTCCAAGGTTTGTAATCAGCGATATGTTCTTTCCTCTGTTATCTGTATGTCCTCTGCTGGCCAATATTGGCACCCCGATATTACCACGCCGGGTTAGGTGTTATTTCTAAAGTTGTGATTGACCTGCTAGCTACCCCATTCCCACCACGCGGACCCGGTGGTTAATCCCGTCTGCGATATATAGGGTGCCGTTTCTGGCTACTCCACAGCCGTGGGGGCGTTCCAGACCGCAGCCGATGGCGTTGCCGCCGTCGCCGTCACCACCCTGATGTCCACCGGCGATGGTGGTTACGATGCTAGTGGTAACGTCGACAAACCGCACTGCGTTGTTCTCGGTGTCAATCACAATCAGGTTGTCCTGGTTGTCGCACCGAATGGCCTTGGGGGCGCCCCAAGTGGCAGTCAGGGCTGGCCCACCGTCTCCGCTGTAGCCACGCTCACCGGTTCCGGCAAAGGTGCTCATGATGCCGTTGGTGTCCACCTTGCGCACACCGTTGCCCTCCCTCTCGGCAATGTAGACGTTGCCTTTGCTGTCCACACAAATCGCCCTAGGGCCTGCGAGCGAAGCCTCTGGGGCCGGCTTACCGTCGCCTTCCCTACGCAACTCGCCGTTCCCGGCAAAGGTTGTGATGATGCCGATATTCAAGTCCAAACGGCGAATCCGTTGGTCTTGGATGTCGGCAATCAACAGCCCGCCTTTGCCGTCCAGATAGCAGTCATTGGGCTCGCGCATCTGAGCCAGAGGGCCAAGGCCGCCGTCGCCGCTGTAGCCAGACTCTCCTGTGCCAGCCACGGTGGTGATGATGCCAGTGGCAGCATCTACTTTGCGAATGGCCGCGTTGAACCGATCGACGATGTAGATATCGCCGTTGGTGTCCAGGGTCAATGAGTACAGATTATCCATGGTGGCTTCCGTTGCTGGCCCGCCGTCTCCGGAATAGCCTGCTTCACCGGTCCCCGCCACCGTGGTGATGATCTGAGTGGTTTTGTCGATGCGCCGAACTGTGTGATTGCGACCGTCGCAGATGTAGAGATTGTCGTCAGCGTCAAACGCGCAGCCGTAGGATTCCCCAATCATGCATTCTAACGCCGGTCCGCCGTCACCGGCGTAGCCTTCCTCTCCGGTTCCGACGATCGTCTGGATTTTCCCAATCTCAATCTGCATTTCTTGTCTCAAACTTTTTCAAAAATTGCGTCGTTGGAAGCCGAGCCCTAATGGACATAGTGCGTGATTCGGGTTCGACTCTAATTGCCGCTGGTCTCGCGGTCAATCTTTTTCGAGTTTGGCTGCCAATGGCCCTAAAAAATAAAAATAAAATACGGGCCGCCCTATGCTAAAATCTTCCAACATAAGAACAACTCAGCGCACCGAATCATATTAAAGCCCAAATCAGAGAAATCCGCTGAGTTGCCAGAGGGAACAAAATGGCCGGTTTGAACAACGAAAAATGCGAGGCCTGTCGTCGGGACTCACCCAGCGTCACTGATGAAGAGGTGACCAAGTTAAAACCAGAGGTCCCTGACTGGGATTTGACCCACGAGAATGGGATTCCCAAGTTGGACCGGGTTTTCAAATTCAAAGATTTTAAAATGGCCTTAGAGTTCACCAACGAATTGGGCGCTCTGGCTGAAGACCAAGGGCACCATCCGCGCATGATCACGGAATGGGGACGTGTCCAGGTTACCTGGTGGACCCACAAGATAAGAAACCTCCACCGGAACGACTTTGTCATGGCCGCCAAATCTGACCAGATTTTCCTAAACATAGAAGACGTTAATCGGGACTAATCATGCACGTTACCTACCGGCTGGCTACAAACGACCTGGCCTCGGTGCCCTCTGAAGCGGCCTGGGCGGAAGGCATGGGCTACGATGCCATGTCCAGCAACGAGACAGCCCACGATTCGTTTTTGCCGCTGGCCCTGGCCGCGACATCAACCAACCGGGCAATCCTAGAGACCCGGGTTGCCATCGCATTTCCCCGGTCTCCAATGATCACAGCCTACCTTGGCCGAGACCTTCAAGACCTATCAAAGGGCCGGTTTCGACTGGGTTTAGGCACCCAGGTCAAGGGCCACATTATGCGTCGGTTCTCCACGAATTGGGAAGCGCCAGGGCCGCGACTAAGGGATTACGTCAAATCATTGAAGGCCATCTGGCATAGCTGGCAGACCGGAGAGAAACTGGAATACTACGGCGATAGCTACAACTTTTCTCTGATGACCCCGTTTTTTGATCCCGGTCCCAGTGAATACCCTGCGCCGGAGATTTTCACCGCAGCGGTCAATGCCTACAACTGCCAGGTTGCCGGAGAGGTTTCAGATGGGTTGATGCTACATAGCCTCACCTCGCCGG
>CAVODA010000277.1:0-3036 GCA_963694265.1 Dehalococcoidia bacterium | reverse complement strand
CCCTCAGCCACATACTTGGTGAAACCACCTTCAGACTCGTAGCGGCCACGGCAGTCTTGGATTACCGATACATAGCCCTGGGCGGAGTAGAAGCTGGCGTCGCGAGCCAGATCAGCTCTCGTCTTGCTGTAAGGAGTGCTCGATAACAAGACCGGAAAAACTCCTTCTATTGGAGAGCCGTTCTTGGCCGGGCGGTAGATGTCACAGGAGAGACGCACGCCATCACGCATAGCGACCATCACATTGGTTTCCGTATGGACTTCATTAAGGGCTGGTTGAACTGCAAATTGGTTGTCGCGGGGCATGGGTTGGCTCCCGATTGGTTATTTGATCTGTACACTGGCCAATGACTAGCTGTCAGGGCCGTTCAATTCTATGGGTGCGCACTTTTTGCCGCAAGCTGGCCGACATCTGCGCCCAGATTATGTTGACACGAAATAGGCACCATCCTATAGTGAGGCCAGCGGGCTCAGCCATTTTTTGGCACGCCTGTTTCATGACTACTCCTGGTTATTATTTATTTAGTATTTACCGGGTATTACTGAAGTAATTCCAGTCATCATTTGGCCGATTGGCCATTAAGAAATAAACGAACGTTTCACCTTGGAGGTGACCCTTTTGGCAGATAATTATGACGTGTTAATCATCGGTGGAGGCGTAGCCGGCATGACTGCCGGTATGTACGCCGCCCGCCACGGCATGCGCACCGGAATCGTCGAGCGAATGATGGGCGGAGCGTCCATCATCAACATCGAGAAGATCGAAAACTTCCCCGGATTTCCGGAGGGAATCTCCGGCGCAGAACTGGGGCCGGCAGTTCAAGAACAGGCCATGAACGCCGGTGCTGATTTCATCATGGGTGAAACCGTCAAGATTGCCAAAGACGGAGACTACCGGGTGGTGAGTAGCGACGCCGGAGAGATGCGGGCCAAGTCGGTAATCATTGCCGCCGGTTCCACGTTGCGGCAACTGGGCGTACCCGGAGAAGAAGAGTTCTTTGGTCGGGGCGTTTCCCAGTGTGCCACCTGCGACGGTCCCTTATATATGAAACAGATTGTTGCCGTGGTCGGCGGTGGCGACTCTGCTACCGACGAAGCTTTGGTGCTAACCGAGTACTGCGAAAAAGTATTGTTGATCCACCGTCGAGACTCGTTCCGGGCCCAAAAAGTCTTGGCTGACCAGGTCACCGCCAATCCCAAGATTGAAGTGATCTGGAACACTGTCATTGAAGAAGTAATGGGCACTGATACCGTCTCCGGCCTAAAGATTCGGAACACTGTGACCAACTTGGAGAACGCCCTAGAGCTGTCGGGTTTGTTCGTCTATGTTGGATTAGACCCTGCTGCCGGGTTTGTGGACGGCCTCTTGAAGACCGACAACGCCGGTCATATTCCGGTGAACGTTTCCATGGAAACTGAAGTGCCCGGCGTTTACGCGATTGGCGACGTGCGCCAGAACTCATCGTCTCAGTTGGTATCCGCAGCAGGCGACGGCGCAACGGCCGCCATCGCAGCATTCAAGTACATCTCTACTAAATCTTGGTAATTCCGGGTAGAACCTGGCAAATCCTGGTAACAGCTTGGACCAATAACGGGAGGAACTATGGATCTGGTTGACGAGCAACTACAAAACAGCAAAACCATTGCGGTGGTTGGCCTCTCCGGAGACCCGGACCGGATTAGTTTCAGGGTTTCCCAGTACATGCAGGAGCAGGGCTACCGGATCATTCCGGTGAACCCAATGATCAAAGAAGCTCTGGGTGAAAAAAGCTATCCAGATTTAAAGTCTGTCCCAGACACCATCGACATGGTCAACATCTTCCGGCGTTCAGAACTGGTGGCCCCGGTGGTGGATCAAGCGATAGAGATAGGCGTGAAATACATCTGGATGCAGGACGGCGTGGTCAACCCGGAGTCCGCGGCAAAAGCAGAAGCGGCCGGTATCCCAGTAATCATGGACGATTGAACCCTCAGACAGCATCGCCGCCGGTCTGGCGGCCAACAGAACGCCTCTAGCAGCAGCTAGTTCTTATCGGACTAGCCGGCTTGGTTTTGGATTGGTAAATAAAACCTAATCGGCTAACCTATAGACAATTCTATGTTAGAATTATTATAATATAACAATCAGTTTTCATAGCGTGCGCTCAATGGTCGGCCCCAACCGATCTGTTCCCCTGAAACAGCGATATTACCTGGAAGGAGAGTTACCGATGGCCAGTGCCGATATCGAGCTTATGGCTCACCTGATGCGACGCGCCGGATTTGGCGCAACCTACGAGGAACTTGAACAATTCGCCGCCGACGGCTACGACGCCACGGTGGATGAACTTCTCAGCCCCATGGAACAACCCGACCTTGAGATGGACTTGCTAGAACGCTATTTCATCGACTGGAAAGAGATGAACGCCCTGGAAGTAAACCAGGCTTATCTCACCTACCGAATGATCAACACCCAGCGCCCTCTCCAAGAGAAGATGACTCTATTCTGGCACGGTATTTTCTGCGTTGGTCAATCCAAGTGCGAGCACGGCGCCCAGATTCAAACACAATTGAATATGTTCCGTGAGAAAGGCATGGGCAGCTTCCCCGAATTGCTACTGGCCCTCTCCGTTGACCCGGCTATGGTTTTTTACCTAGACAACTGCATGAGCCACAAAAACGCGATCAACGAGAACTTTGGCCGTGAACTCCTGGAGCTGTTCGCCATGGGCGTCGGCATGGACGGCGAGGCTAACTACAGTGAGGAAGACGTCAAGGAATGCGCCCGGGCCTTCACCGGCTGGACCATTGCCAACGCCATCCCCCGGTATCCTTACGGTCGCTTTCCTTCCACATTCGCTTTCAACGCCGCCGACCACGACTACGGCGAGAAGACTTTCCAGGGTGAGACTGGCAATTTTAACGGCGAGGACATCATTGAAATCATCGTGAAGCAGCCTTCTGCGGCCCGCTTCATCGCCCGTCATCTATACAACTTCTTTGTGGCCGACGAGCCTCAGATTCCCGCCTGGCAGGGCACACCACCCCGCGACATCGA
>CAVODA010000276.1:0-3041 GCA_963694265.1 Dehalococcoidia bacterium | reverse complement strand
CACCACTGATGAGGTCCAGATATTTGTATCCGGACCCGGTGTTAAATAACACTACAGACTCGTCTGGATCCAAGAATTTTTGGTCCAGAAGCTTCTTCAAACACACCAGCGTCGCTGCGCCTTCTGGAGCGGGGAAGATGCCTTCTGCAGTGGCCATCTCATACATGGCATCAATCATCTCTTGGTCGGAGACCGCCAACGCAGTGCCGCCCGTGGCCCTTATGGCTTCTAGAATCAGGTAATCGGCAAAGGGATGAGGCACCCGCAGTCCGTCTGCTTTGGTGGTGGCGTTCTCCCACATCCGGGAAGTATCTGCGCCTTCATTAAAAGCCCTCACCACCGGCTGGCATCCATCTGCCTGTACTGATATGAACTTGGGCTGCTTGCCTTCTATCCAGCCCAGCTCCAGTAATTCTTGAAACCCTTTATACATTCCAATAATCCCCGTGCCACCGCCGGTGGGATAGATCACGGCGTCGGGCATTTTCCAACCCAGTTGCTGAACCATTTCCAGGCCCATGGATTTCTTGCCTTCCGCTCGGTACGGCTCTTTTAGTGTGGAAAGGTCAAAAAATCCCAATTCCTTGGCCACGGCCACGGCTTCCCGTCCAGCATCATTGATCAGGCCTTGCACCAGGTTTAATTCAGACCCGGCCACCAGAGTCTCTTTCTTGTTGGCATCCGGCGCGTCTTGGGGCATGAACACCTTGGTCTCCATGCCGGACCGCGCCCCGTAGGCCGCTGCGGCGCCAGCCGCGTTACCGGCAGAGGGCATGGTGAACCCGCTCACCTTTAGTTCCATAGCCTTTGAAACCGCAGCAGAAATACCACGGGCCTTGAAAGTGCCGGTGGGGTTTAGACCCTCTTCTTTCACGTAGAGATTTCGCATGCCCAGCTGCTTGGCCAGGTTGTTGGTCTTGATTAGCGGTGTGCCACCCTCGCCCAGCGTCACAATGTCGTCGGGATTGTTCACCGGAAGCAACTCAGCGTACCGCCACATGGTATCGGGGCGGGAGACCAGGCTGTCGCGGTCAACCTCACGTCCCAACTTGGCCAAGTCGTAGCGGGCGAACAATACTTTCTCGCAGCACGGGCTGATGCCGATTAGTTGCTCGTGAGGGTAACTTTTGCCGCAGACAGTGCATTCCAGGTGGCTGATATAGCTGGTCATGTGGTCGCTAATCTCCTTTGAAGTACGGGCGAAGTACGGGCCTGCTAAGCGCTGGCCTAGCTAGGTGCAAACTTGTTGGTCTAGTCGGATTGCCCCTACTATACCCCACGTAGGAACCCCTGCGGATAGTCTGATCAATTACTCGTCTTCTCAGATTTTTGAGAAACTCGACTGCGCTGCCAAGCTTGCCACAAGCCTACTGTTTAAGTAATATGCCCGCTAGACGGCCCGTGCGGCCCATCCCCATCTACACCGGACCGGCCGGTAAAAACACCAGCCCGTGAGAAAATAGTGGGGACATTTAAGGAGAGCTATGAAACTTGTATTCTTTGACGATTTCGTTTTAGGTGTAGTGAAAGACGACACTGTGGTCGATGTTTCCGGGGCCGTTATCGGCATCGAACACACCTCGCCTCAGGACCTAATTAACAAGATAATTGAGAACTTTTCCCAGCACCGCGCAGCTCTGCAACAGGCGGCGGACAGCGGCCAGGGCAAGCCCGTAAGCGAAGTAAGACTGCGCTCACCCCTGCCCAAGCCTCCCAACATCATCTGCATGGCAGTGAACTACATGGAGGATGGCACCAGGGCAGAACCGGCCCCCATCAACGCCTTCCAGAAGTCGCCGAACTCGGTTATTGGCAATGGTGACACGATGATCCTTCCAGACATTCCCGCCTCTATCTTTGAAGGCGAGGCTGAGATTGCCTTGGTGATTGGCAAAAAGGCCAAGAACGTTAAACCCGAAGATGCCTACGACTACATTTTTGGCTACATAAACTTCATTGATGGTTCCGCCCGCGGCTTACAAGCTGGAGGCAACACCTTCTATCAGATGAAGTCCAGAGACACATTTGCGCCCATGGGACCCTACCTGGTCACCGCCGATGAGGTTAAAGATGCCCAGAACCTGGACATCAAACTGTGGGTTAATCAAGATCTGAAGCAGTCTTTCAATACCGACGATATGGCCCACAAGATTCCCCGAATCATGGAATGGGTCACATCCATTCACGAACTGGAACCCGGTGACGTAGTTGCCACCGGTACCAACCACCGCGGACTGAGCGCGCTGATGGACGGCGACACCGTGGACCTGGAAGTTCAGGGGCTGGGCACGCTGCATTTCGACATCCAAGATGACTTGAAGCGCACCTGGCAACGGACCACCCGCTTGGAGATGGCCGGTCAGGGCAAAGAGGGAACAACTCCCCAGACTGGCGGTAAGTATTCCTAGACCGTAATTCGAATGGAATAAAAATCCCCCGCCACTTGGCGGGGGATTTTTGGTTTCAGGCCTCTGGCGTTTTACTGGTATTCCAGTTGTATAATCACCTATCTTTTTAAGCCTCTATCAAGCAAATAGGAGTAAACCCTATGGCAAGCGAGAACAAACCCAAGATTTCTCCTGGAATTTCCCGCGAGATTTCTATGCAAGAGTTCAAGCTCATGGCAGACCGTGCAGGTCTTGGTATGAACCAAGCGGAGCTGGATCACCTAAAGCCCATCTACGAGCTGTACATGGAATACACGGCTATGATGCACTCCATAGAATTTGGGTCTGAAGAAATGGTTGTGGAATTCCATCCCGATTAACCGATTTTATTAATCACGTCTTTTTAATTGAATTGATCGGGCATTCTTAATCTGTTTATAGGGGTGGACATATGACCCAAACAAATAAAAAACTACACGAACTGACAATCCACGAAGCCGGCAAAATGCTCAAAGACGGTGAGCTCTCCCCCGTTGAATTGACTCAGGCTTTCTTTGATCGGATCGACGAGACTGAAGACCGACTTCATTCATTCATAACCTTGTTGAATGACCGGGCCATGGGTGAGGCCCGCACCGCCGAAGCGGAGATTCG
>CAVODA010000275.1:0-3048 GCA_963694265.1 Dehalococcoidia bacterium | reverse complement strand
TTCAGCACTGAGAACCAGGTCTTATTCACTGAGGTCTTCAGCTACATCAACAAATTCCTGGAAGAGAAATTGACTGCGGGTGACACCATTGTCCAGTCAGACCGCCAGGTGGGAGACGCCCCTGGGCGCTCTTTCCACGCCCGCCAGATGCTCTTTGGCACCAAGTACATGCAGATTCCTATCATGTGGCGTCAACTCACTTTCCCGGCCACCGAAGAAATCAGCCGCCAAACCCCAGACATCCTTGAGGTATCTCTACCCCATTGGATGGAAGATCTGGGATTGCCGGAAGAACTGAAGAAACGACTAACTGACGCCGGCTTCACCCAACTAGTCTTCAAGGCTCCCACTCGTGGTCTTTCGCTCCACTTGGGCTTTGACTATGTTGGCGAACACAAAATGGGCCCGCTATCCATCGCCATGTTCCTAGTCAAAGAAAAAGACGGTTTGGCGATCCAAGCCGCCCTCAGCATGGCCCGCGCCAAGACACTAACCGGCCAAAGCAAGAACACTGCCTTAATTACCGTTGGGCCATCGCTCCACGGCAAGAGCACCCTGACTATCATGCTGGAGCTCGCCAACAGCGAACTGGCCAAGAGGCTCAGCTTGAAGACCGACGCCGATGAAGGCGTTTACCCGATGAACGACGATATTGTCCTGCTGCAGGAATTGAAAGACCCCATCAAGGTCGACAAAGACGGCAAGCAGTCCACCATTTACTACGGCATCGACGGCACAGAGAACAACATGTACGCCATGCCGTTTGGTCTCAACCACGCAGAAGACCCCATCACCTTTGAATCCGTTCGCGGCACCGACCAAGACCCCAACGCCGAAGAGACGTTGGAAAACGTGCCGATCGACATGTCTTCATACAAGCCCAACTTCCTAGCCAACCCTGTCCGCAACATGCGGGTGACCCTTTCCCGCAACAGGCTGGTCGCCAGAAAGGGCGCCAACGACATCTTGGGCAGGATCACCAGCGGCCGAGAGACTGCGGGCGTTCACGTACCAATGGAAGACACCGACCAGGTGTTCTGGCAAGCAGTGATGCGCCAAAACACTGTGGTGCCGCCGCTGCGCCGACTGTCTGCCGACCAGTACATCAGGAGTCTGATGTATGGTGAAGCAGTTCAGATGGGTGCCGCTATCGGTGTCATCGGCCAGCCTTATGTTGAGTACTTCTCAGACCCATTCATTATTGGACTGGAAGACGAGAACGCCAACAACCTCTACAACATCGTCAAGAAGATTGAAGAGGGCGGACTTAATCAACAGTACTTCGTATTCAATACCGGCGGAGTGGGAGCTGACAGCAATAGCGCGGCCACCGGAGACCGATACAAGAAGATTCCACGGGATCTGACGCTCATGCTCCAGGAAGCACTGCTCCGAGACGCAGTGAAGTTCGAATACGAGCCCGAGTTGGGTTCTGATGCAGCGGTTGCCATTGTCGATGAAAACGGCAACGAAATCGTTGACCTCCGCACCGAGTGGCTGCCAAAGAACATTTACGGAGACGCCGACTACACCCAGCGCATCACCGAATTGAGCCGCCGCAGATTCTACGGCGAGAACTCCGCGGACAAGGCCGGAATCCTCCGCTACACCAAGGTGTTGAACAACATCTATGACATCTCGGATATCCCGGTTCCCAATAACGAACGCGAGTTGACCTGGTTGCTTTCCTTCTATTGGAATGTGGACCAACCCTATAACACCCTAGCCGACTTGGAAGCCCGTCGCGGCGAGGGGATCTCACCTGACGCGGCCGTGTCGCAGAAGCTTCAGGAGATGTTCAAGGAGTCAGGACTCAATATTCCAAATAGCGATTCTGCCCTGTCTGCTCTGGGCATCACCTCCTAACAAACAGCAGTTCTTAAAGGCTGGGCCGGTAAACGGCTCAGCCTTTTTATTTTCTCCATTGCCGCCATTCTTTATCGCATGATTTTTCGGCGGGCCTGTCATCTATCCCAGGTGTATACTTACCGCCATTCATAAGACACCTAAGAAATATCGGTTTATAGCCATTATTTTTACGATGATTCAGGAGGGCTCAACATGAAAGCAGCACAGATCACCGAATTCGGCGGTCCCGGGGTAATGAAGTACGTCGACGTGGCCGACCCCACTCCCGGAGAGGGAGAGGCAGTAGTCAAAATTCAAGCGGCCGGTGTTAACTTCACCGATGTCTACAGCCGCCAGGGCGTAAACCCCGGCCCGCCCCTGCCTCGCATCATTGGCGTAGAAGGCGCTGGAGTTGTTCAGGCTATTGGCCCCAGCGTAACGGAAGTCAAGGTGGGCGACGAAGTCACCTACTGCACCGCTCCCGGCACCTATGCCGAGCTGGCCGTTGTGCCCGCCTGGCGCTTGATGATCCGGCCCAGCGGTGTAGACGCCAAAGCTGGCGCTGCCGCCATCCTACAAGGGATGACCGCCCACTATCTCTGTCACTCCACCTATGCCGTGCAGAAGGGCGACCGGGTCATTGTCCACGCTGGAGCCGGCGGAATGGGGCTATTGTTGACTCAGATGATTAAACGTCTGGGCGGCTATGTGTTCTCCACCGTTTCCACTGAAGAAAAGGCTGAGCTCTCCAAAGGGGCCGGCGCTGACCATGTGATTCTCTACACCCAGAAGGACTTTGCCGAAGAGGTCAAGAAAGCCACTGACGGCGAGGGCGTACAGGCGGTGTACGACGGCGTGGGAAAAACCACTTTCCTCCAGAGCATCAGCAGCCTGAGTCGTCGAGGCCATATGGTCCTCTACGGTGCCGCCAGCGGAGCGCCTGATCCCATTAGCCCTGGAATCTTGGGCGCTGGGTCACTTTCACTCACCCGCCCTGGTCTCGGGGACTACACGGTCAACCGTGCCGAGTTGGAAAAGCGGGCCGGCGACGTTCTTGGCTGGGTTGCTTCCGGAGAACTGAATCTCAGGATCGGCGGCGAATTCCCGTTGTCCGACGCTTCGGAAGCGCACCGTCAACTTGAGAGCAGGGCCACCACCGGCAAGTTGCTGTTAATTCCTTAAGCACTCTTAAGGCTTTGG
>CAVODA010000274.1:0-3051 GCA_963694265.1 Dehalococcoidia bacterium | reverse complement strand
AACTTGCCGTTGGTGATGGCGTCCAGTGTGGCGATGCTCTCCGCCAGTTCGACCGGGTTGTGCAGCGGCACCAGAATAACGGTGGCCGCCACCTGCATGTCGCCGGCATCGGCAGCCAGGCGAGCCAGCAGGGTCAGCGAAGTGCTCATCTGATAGGGCGCCGCCAAATAGTGTTGGCCGGTGGCAATGAGGCTGAAGCCAGCGTCCCTTGCCGCCCTGACCTGCTCTGAGCTCTCTTCAATCTTTTCCGGCATGGATTCGCCGGGGAGATATTGGTTGGTGACAAAAAATCCTAGTTTCAAGAGGTCTCCTTCTCAGCCTTTCGGTGTCCTATCTTATGTGAAATCAGCGCTTGCGAAGGACGCATATCAATCTCACACTGAAACGGCATTTAAGCATGTAGTTTAGTCCGAGAGCAATTGCCGAACAACCCTAAAAACCCCTTGCCTCGCCTGGGTATAACAAGTAGAATCCGCAATTAACTCCGGTTGTCTAATCAAGCTTTTTGACTAAACAATCAACAAAACAAACACGGTAGGAGTAGCATGAAGATCGCACGCTTCCGCAGCAATGGACGGACCGCCTATGGGGTGGTCCAGGGTGATGAGGTGGTGGAGATAAGAGGCAGTATCTATACCAGATTCCGTCTGACCGACACGAAACACCCGCTGCAGGACGTGAAGTTGCTTCCGCCGACAGATCCGACTGAGATCTGGTGTCCCGGCCTGAACTTTGCCAATCATTTGGAATACGCCGCCGGCGTATTGGGCGATGACGCACCAGAGGTTCCCACCCACCCAAATCCCTGGATCAAAGCCAGGGGTTCACTCACCGGCACCGGTGAGCCCATTGTGCTACCCAGTGATTCAACTGATGTCCACTACGAGGGCGAGGCTGTTGCGGTGATTGGGAAGACTTGCCGCCGGGTAAGCCCCGAAGAAGCTCCCAAGTACATCCTGGGTTATACCTGCGGAAACGACGTTAGCGACCGCGCTTGGCAGGGGGATGACTGGACGTTCTGGCGGGCCAAAGGCTCAGATACGTTTGCTCCCGTTGGCCCTTGGATCGACACTGAAGTTGACCCGCAAAAGCTGGAAATGATTGTGCACCTGAACGGAAAAGAGGTACAGCACGGCTACACCGAAGAGATGCTGTTCTCATTTGCTGAGGTTGTGAGCTACATCAGCCAGCAGGTGACCCTGCATCCGGGAGACCTGCTATTCTCTGGCAGCACCGGCGTGACTGTGGCCCTAAAACCCGGAGATAGCGTGGACGTTGAGATTCCAAATATCGGAACACTCAGCAATTCGGTTGAGGCAGAGCCGACCAAGTAGCCCACATTTCCCAAGGACTTAACCAGAAATTCAAAAAGACCTCCCGTTAAAACGGGAGGTCTTTTTAATTACTCTATGTTAGCGTCTGGATTAGAAGTGGAGCATGTTTGCCAGAGTTTTGGCGCCACCGCGGGGTCCGACCACTGCCAGACGCATCTGCTCGTCGTTCAAGACAGACTTAGCCACTCTGGCAATGTCAGAGGGTTGCACCGCATCCAACAGGTTCACAATCTCGTCTGGGGTCCGTACTTCATTTTGGAG
The DNA here is from genome assembly GCA_963694265.1 of Dehalococcoidia bacterium. Classification (GTDB taxonomy): domain Bacteria; phylum Chloroflexota; class Dehalococcoidia; order Lucifugimonadales; family UBA3495; genus UBA9611. The sequence continues at coordinate 1,456 of CAVODA010000274.1, read as the reverse complement.
TAGTTCCTGTCCCCCAAGCCAAGATGCCACCGCCCGAGTGTCTTCCATCCGCAGCAACAGGGTCCCTTTGGAGTATTCCTTGGCTTTGTTGAGTTCCTGCTCGCTGGGTTCTTCGTGCATGCCGTGGAACTCACTGACAATGGTCTTCACAGCGTCGTTGGTCTTCTGTGGTTCCACGCCGCAATAGACGACCAGTGCGCCCGTGTCACGGTAACTGCTGGTTGAGCTGCTTACGTCGTAGGCCAAACCCTGTTCCTCTCGAAGGTTCAAGAACAGCCGACTACTCATGCCGTCGCCCAAGATGGTGTTCATCAAGTTGAAGGCATACCGGTCCGGGTCGGCCATGGACAGGCCGGGCACACCAAGGCACAGGTGAGTTTGGTCACTGCGTCGGCGTTCTATCTTGACCAAAGATCCTGAAGATGCGGTCACCGGCTCCCAGTCGAGAGAAGTAAGCGGTTCCCAGTTCTGAGTCGTCTCCACCAGCATGTCCACGATCTCTTCGTGGGTCACGTTACCCGCCACCGCAATTACTGTATTGGCCGGGTTGTACTGCTGCTTCATGTAGTCGTGGATGTCTTTCTGCTGGATGTCGGCCACCGTCTCCAGAGTGCCGCCAACGTCACGGCCCATGGCCTGGTCCGGCCACATGGCTTCATCAATCAACAGGTCCACCCGGTACGACGGCGAGTCGTAGGTCATCCTGAGTTCTTCCTGGATGACCTCCCGCTCCTTCTCAACCTCTTCCGGATCGAGCCGGGAGTGCAGAACCATGTCCATCAGAACGGCGAATGCAGTCTTGAAGTGGAGTTTGGCTACTTTGACCCAGAAGACAGTCATCTCCCGGTCAGTGCTGGCGTTCATGATGCCGCCAACACCCTCGATGGCCTCACTGACGGCTCGAGCAGTTGGCCAACTTTCCGTGCCCTTGAACGGCAGATGCTCTATGAAATGGGAGACTCCGGCCAATTCGTCGGACTCGTATCGGGAACCCGCTCCGACGCAGATGACCATAGAGACCGACTGTGTATGGGCCATGGTCGATGTCAGAACGCGCAGTTTGTTATCCAGCACAGAACGTTGGTACATGAACTCCTTGGTGCTTGCTTAGGGTTGTAACAGTACGGGGTTTAAGAGTTGAGCCAGTCCACGTCGCCGGCCATGTTTTCGGGATGCGACTTGGAAGCAAAAACGGTGTAGCGACGGCGTGCTTCACCAATGGTGGTGTCATCGCCGTGGCCAGGGTAGACGTTGGTGTCATCCGGCAGCGCCAACAGCTTGCTGGTAATGCTATTCAGCAGTTGGACAAAGGCCTCCGGACTGCGGGACTTGCCAGGGCCACCGGGGAACAGGGTGTCGCCGGAGAACAGGTGTTTGCCCACCAGAAAACAGGACGCGCCGTCGGTGTGCCCAGGGGTGTTCAGCACCGTTAACTCTTGGTTGCCAAACTTGATGA
>CAVODA010000273.1:0-3057 GCA_963694265.1 Dehalococcoidia bacterium | reverse complement strand
CGATTAGGAGATAATCATGGCCGACGTTGTAACCACAGAAGCGATTTATGAGGCTTTGAAAACTGTGTATGACCCGGAAATTCCAGTAAACATCGTTGACCTCGGCCTGGTCTATGATGTCCAGGTCAAGGACTCAGACGTTTACGTACAGATGACGCTAACCTTCCCCGGTTGCGGCATGGGCCCGTACATTGGCCAGCAGGCTGAGTGGGCCATACAAGAACTAGACGGCGTTGAGGAAGTCGAGATAGAAATGGTCTTCGACCCACCCTGGTCTCCCGAACAGATTAGCGAAGAAGCCCGCTCCCAGCTGGGCATCTAACCCAGGCAGTTTCTAATTTGCCAACCAACGCCCAGGGCAGGCACCTGTGCCTGCTCCTGGGATAACATTTCAGCGCCATAAACCATCTGCCCATCATCCCATCCGGAGGATTGCATGCCCACGCCCCAGGAAACCGCGCGCCTAGAACAAATCAAAAAGACTTGGCAGCAGAAGCGCCAAATCACAACCCGTCTTGAAAAAATCAAGACCAAGGTTGGCATCTACAGCGGCAAAGGCGGCGTCGGCAAGACGACCGTGTCCGTCAATCTAGCAGTTACCCTGGCCAGCCAGGGTGCCAGCGTTGGTCTGCTGGATGTAGACATTGACTGCCCAAACGTTACCAAGGTGATGGGCATCACAGAAAAGCCGGAGTACGTTGACGGACAGATTATCCCGTCAGAGAAATGGGGCGTTAAAGTCGTCTCCATGGCGTTTTTCCAAGAGAACCCGGACGAGGCCATAATCTGGCGCGGCCCAATGATCCACAATGCCATCAGCCAGTTCCTACAGCAGACTGACTGGGGAGAGCTGGACTACCTTCTGGTTGACCTACCACCGGGAACGTCTGACTCGCCTCTGACAGTGATGCAGACTCTCCCCATGGACGGTTTCGTGGTTGTGAGCACGCCTCAGGATTTGGCCAACCTAGACGCCAAACGCTGCATCAACATGATTAGAAAGCTAAACCTAAACGTCCTTGGTGTGGTGGAGAACTACACTGGAGATATGTTTGGCGAAGGCGGCGGAAAGAACCTGGCTAAAGAAGTTGAATCCCCATTCCTGGGAGACATTGCTCTGCGGTCGGTCTACCGGGACTCTTCCAAACCCACAGCGCTCTTGGACAAGTCAGTGGGAAAAGAGTTTACGGAGGTTGCAAATTCCATGAAAAAAAGCCTCAAGGAATTTGGTTCGGAAGCAGTCTAGTAACTCTGCGAATAAACAAAAAATAAGCCCGCCGGTAAATCCGGCGGGCTTATTTTTTGCTAATCAATCTTTTCTAGTCAATCATCGGTGCAGACCTAGTCGTCTGTGGTGATTTGAGCCTCAGCGGGTTCTTCCTTGCGGCCCTTTCTTTTTTTACCCCGAGACGGTGGTTCTGTTGGCTTGTCTCCGGAGGTGATGCTCATTAGCAGATTCACTTCCCGGCTCATGGCTTCCTGAGAATGCTCGCTGCCCTCGCCCATTCTGCGGAACTTATGATACCGCTTCTTCAACAGCTTGCCCTGAGACATCTTGGCCAACTGGACGAGGTTGGTGAGGATGGCTGTTTGCAGCACTGATGCTGCCTCACGCGGGTCTACGTGGGCCCCGCCCTCTGGCTCCGGCACAATCTCGTCAGCGATTCCTAACTCTAGGCAATCGTGGGCGGTCAGCATCAGAGCCTCGGCTGCTTCACGGTCCAGCCTGTAGTCATGGTGAGCGGCTCCCAGTGTATGGTTCACCGACATGGGTGAGTAGACAGCATATTGCTGGATTAAAATACGATCAGACAAACTCAGCGCCAACGCGCCCTCACTACCACCTTCACCGATAACCACGGAGACCATAGGCGTTGGAACAGTCAGCATTGATGACAGTGTTTTGGCGATGGCGTTCCCGATGCCCTGCTCTTCTGCTTCCAGACCTGGATCAGCGCCCTGGGTGTCGATCAGGGTCACTAACGGCAGCTTGAACCGGCTGGCCAGGTCAATCACCCTCTGGGCCTTTCGTAGGCCATCAGGGAACACGTGATACCTTTCGCCTTCCACCAGAGGCCGTCGTTGCTGGCCGATGACGGCCATTGGTTGTCCGTCCATGAAGCCCAGGCCAGCCACAATGGAGCGGTCATCGCTGTTTAGCCGGTCACCCCGCAGTTCGATGAATGGGTCCATCATGGACCTGAAATAGGCGATGGCCTGTGGGCGCTCCGAGTTTCTGGCAGCGGTAACCGCTTCCCACGGCTCCACCGCGTCACACTCGATGGGTTCTGACTTGATCAGGTTCTTGTGATTAGACTTTCCATGTTTGTGGGCCGTGAGAATTTCCAACAATGATGCGATTCTGGGTTGCAGATTCTCCCGGTCCACCACGTTGTCCAATAGCCCATGGCCAACGTGTGCTTCCGCAGTGTGGGCGTCCAGCGGCAAGGGAATCTTGGAAACTTCACGCAGAGTTCTAAGCGGTGATAGGCCAATCAATGAGCCCGGCTCTGCCATAATAACATCAGCCAAGTTGGCAAAGCTGGCGTAAGCTTGCCCGGTGGACGGGTTGGCCAACACCACTACAAAGGGCACTTCCTCGTCACGCAGGCGGTTGGCAGCGGTCACAGTCTTAGCCATCTGCATCAAGGAAAGAACCCCTTCCTGGATACGAACACCGCCGCCTGAGACCACAGCCACGGCAGGAATACCACGGCGGGCGGCGTTCTCAAAAGCCATGGATATCTTTTCACCCACTACGCTGCCCATAGTTCCGCCCATGAAGCCAAAGTCCAACACGATGAGCATCGCTTCGGTGTCGCCAATCGCACACACACCCGTGACTGCTGCTTCGGTGAGCCCTGTGCGAGTCTGGTCTTGGGTGAATAAATTCTTATAACGAGACCGACGCGAGAACGAAATAGGATCCATGGAGCTTATGTATTTGTAGGACTCTTTAAAGGTCCCTTTGTCCGCCAACAACTCTATGCGCTGTCTTGCGGTAACGGTGTAATGGAACCGGCAAAAAGGACAGACACGATAGGTGAGGTAGGAGGG
>CAVODA010000272.1:0-3071 GCA_963694265.1 Dehalococcoidia bacterium | reverse complement strand
GGTCCGAAGCGTTGGAGTTAACAGCCACGATTGGGCCGTCGGGAGACTCAATCGCTTCTTCGGCGAACCGATTTCGTATGAACTCGGCCACCTGGAACTCGTTTATTCCTTCAGCTAGGTGCTTGCCAGCGTAGGCAAACGCTTCATTTACGATCAGGCCCAGCTTGTCTGCCGTGGTCCGGTGGTCGGCCAGTTGTTCAGGCGTCCACTGGTGCGTGGCGTACTGCATCAAGTCTGCGGAAGAAACCACCTGCGGTCCCAAGCTCCGTACCAGTTCAATTGTGCCGGAGTCCACACGTGAGACCCGGGGCAGCGTGTTCTCCGGTGAGTATTCCATGGCCACGTGGCTCACGCCTGACAAGAGACCGCGGAGAGCGGCCAACATGGACTCGCGGCTGCTGTAGACGGTCACATTTACGCCGGAGTTGGCGAACTTCCCGGCATCAACGTGATGAACCAGCAGGCTTGGCTCGCCCTGTGCAGGTAGGTAGAAATAGCAGGGGCGGGTTACGTGTCCCGACGCGGAAATAACCAGCCAGAACACGGGGTTAGCATGCCGGTAGTCGTACACTAGCCAGCCGGGAATCTGCTCCTCGGTGAGGTATTCCTGGGCTGTGCGGAAGATTTCTTGTTGTTCCATAGGATTCTTGAGGGTATTTGGGAGAGAATTTCTGAAGGTTTTACTGGCTGATGGTTTGGCGCATGCCGCCGTCCAGCACCACGCTGGCCCCAGTCAGAAAAGAAGCCCGATCCGAGGCTAGAAACGTCACCAGATCGCCCACTTCCTCGGGTTTACCAAGTCGTCCCATAGGGATAGATGTCACAGTGTCACGCATTAGGGCATCGAAATCTTTACCAGACTTCTGGGCTTCATTCTCGACGGACGAAGTTAGAAAATCGGTCTCTACCGGCCCTGATACGAGGTTATTGACGGTGATATTGAACGGAGCCAGTTCATTGGCCAACGCCTTTGAGTAGCCCATCAGGGCCAGTTGTGAAGTGTTGGAGAGGGCTGTTCCGTTGGCGAATCTTCTGCCTAAAGACGGCAGCAGGTGGACAATGCGGCCCCACCGCTGTTGTTTCATGTACGGGATGACTTCCATAGTAAAGCGGACAGCGCTGAGGAAGTTCTCTTCTAGGGCCGTCATGATTGTCTCGTCGTTGAACTCGGAGGGGCGTCCGGGCGGGCCAAAGCCCATGTGGGTGACCAAGATTCCAATCTGGCCAAAGCGGTTGAAGGTGTCCCGAACCACGCGCCGAATGTCCCGGGCGACCGAAAGGTCTGCCGGGATGGCTAAAACGTGCTGTTGGGAGCCCACGCGGGCCAGTTCTATCTCTGTGCGCCTAAGGTCTGCTTCAGTGCGGGCGCTGATGGCCACGTTGGCACCCTCTTGGGCAAATGCCAAGGCAATGGCACGGCCCATGCCCCTGCTGGAGCCGCCAACGATGGCAACCCGGTCTTTTAATCCTAAATCCACGACTAATAACCTCCCGGGTCTCGATATTTGAGTTTCCCTATTGTTTCCTGAGGAACTCAGTTTTAAGACCCTGGAACAACGGCCAGACTACCACGCGAATTTGTCTGGCACAATTCCCCAAACGATCCTATTGCAAGCAACTTAAAATAGGATCGTTCAGTTTTGTTTAGATTTTTACGCTTCCTGATGGTCCGCAATGTTAATTATGGCCCATTAGCAAATCGTCTAAATGATCTCAGCGGCCTTGAGCTCGTCAATCTCTGACGATGAGAAACCCAGGTCCTGCAATATTTCCTGATTGTGTTCACCCAGTAGCGGCGGTGGCTGATCCAAGGCTCCGGGAGTACGGGAAAACTTGATTGGCAGGCCAAGCTGTTTGACCGTGCCCAGGGTGGGATGGGGTATCTCCTGCACCATTTCTCTGGCAATTAACTGAGGATCAGCAAAAACGTCCGCCAGGTCGTTTATCGGGCCACAGGGCACGTTCACCGCCTGCAGTTTTTCCACCCAGTAAGCCACTGGGTGTTTTATAAAGACTGCCTGCAGTTGGGGCACAATCGTTGACCGGTTTTGCGCTCGTTCCACGTTGGTGGCGTAATCCGGGTTTGCCTTTAGTTCCGGCATTTCCATGCCATCGCAGAACCTGTCCCAGATCCGTTCTGAGCCCACAGCCAGGTTTAGATACTTGTTGTCTTCGCACATGAAAGCTTGATAAGGGACCAAGTTGGGGTGCGCTGCGCCCAATCGCTTGGGTGCTTCACCACTGGCAAAGAAGTTGGCGGCTTGGTAGGTCAGCCAGGCTACCTGGGCGTCCATCATCGATATGTCGATGTACTGCCCCTCGCCCTTGTCATTCTTGGAGCGTTCGTGAATCGCGGCCATCACCGCAAATGCGGCCCACATGCCGGCTCCGATATCGGCCACGGCGATGCCCACTTTTTGAGGGTCACCATCAGGCTCGCCGGTGATGCTCATCAGGCCGCTGATGCCCTGCATGATCTGGTCATAGGCAGGACGGGATCGGTACGGCCCAGTCTGGCCGAAACCGGAAATTGAGCAGACGACGATGCCTGGATTAATCTCTTTTAAGGCGTCGTAGCCCAAACCAAAGCGGTCCATCACGCCTGGGGTGAAGTTCTCCACCACCACGTCGGCGTTTTTGACCAGCTTCTGAAATATCTCCCGGGCCTTTTCCTCTTTGAAGTTGAGCGTGAGGCTCCGTTTGTTGCGGTTGATCGACAGGAAATAGGCGCTTTCTTCGCCGACGAAGGGAGGTCCCCATTTGCGGGTGTCGTCGCCGGCGACAGGGATCTCTATCTTGATGATGTCCGCGCCGTAGTCTCCCAACATCAGAGTGCAGAACGGGCCAGCCAGTGCCCGGGTCAGGTCCAATACCCTGATCCCCTCAAGTGGTTTCATGCCTTTTGGTCTCCTTTGGGTCTGAGGCTGGGACGGCCCTTTGTGGCTATCCTACCGCAGGCCAAATGTTACCACAGGGGCAGGCGCATAGGAGATGGTCATAATTGAGAGGTTTAATCGGCGGTTTTGCGGTTTGGTTTTTCGATTTAAATGAACGGCGTAAGCTGGAATAAT
>CAVODA010000271.1:0-3075 GCA_963694265.1 Dehalococcoidia bacterium | reverse complement strand
TGGTCGGGGTGGTCGGATTCGAACCGACGACCCCCTACACCCCATGCAGGTGCCCTGCCGGACTGGGCCACACCCCGACGCTCCAAAGAGTATAACACGCCTGAACAGACGCAGGGAGTGTTCGCTAGGAATCAAGCACATAAATAAATAACCCTCTACCCCCTAGGCACCAGCCAAAAATCCCTGCCTCCTTGGATGTTGGAGGCTCCGAAGCTTACTTTGTGGCCGCAGGATAATTCGTGTTCTGTGTCGCTTTCGGTTACGCTTTCGCCGTTGTAGGATGTGTCGATTACTTTCTGCAACAGAGCATCGTCTTTTTCGTCCAGTGGTTTTCGGCAACCTTGCCGGGGGCATCGCCGCTTGTTCACTCTAGACTCCGACTACAACTACCCAGCCGTTTTTAATTGGTTCTCGTCTAATCTTAGCCGGCACCACAGGCATGGGACAACCACAATCGCCTAGCTTGCATCCTCCACACATTGCCACTAACCCTCCCGAATGGGCATAATGGCTGAAAGCCCAAGGCCCTCGATATAATCGGGGCTGTCCCCGAGGAGGAACTCCGAATGCCCGGACCCCTGGACGGCGTCAAGGTGGTCGACTTCACCGAGATTATTGCTGGGCCTTTGGCTGGCCGGCTGTTGGCCGACCTGGGTGCCGACGTAATCAAGGTTGAGCCGCCTTGGGGCGAACCCTGGCGGCTGACCCAACGGTTTACTGACACCGAAAGCCGCACCTTCATGACCTACAACCGGGGCAAGCGCAGTCTGCCCCTGAACCTGACCAAGCCCGGCTCCGCTGAGATACTGAAAAAGCTCATCCCGGAGATGGACATCGCCCTGGTGAACTTCAGGCCCGACGTCGCCGCCAAGCTGGGTGTGGATTACGAGACCCTTTCTGAAATTAACCCTCGGCTGATCTACTGCGAGTTGACCGCCTACGGCCGAGAAGGCCCCGACGCCGACCGCCCCGGCTACGACATGATTGTGCAGGGCATGACCGGGATGGTCTCAGCGGAGACTAAGACCCTGGATGGTACGCCATCATGGGTCTGGTCCAGCCCGTTAATCGACACTTCCGCCGGCATCGCCATGGCCTGGACAGTGTGTGCCGCACTGTACGCCAGGGAGCGCACCGGCGTGGGCCAGAAGATCGAGACCAGTCTGCTAGCCTCGGCCCTCAACCTCATGGGTGCCAGGTTCCTGCACGTGGAGAATCTCGATAAAGAGACCCGTGAGAAGACGATTAGCGACTTGGAGAAGATGCGCGAAGAAGGAGCCACCTATGACGCGATGGTGGCCGTCTCGCCAGGTAGTCGCCGTCGTGAGCACCACGGCAACCTGTATTACCGGGTCTACTACACCAAAGACGCACCCATCAGCGTTGGCTGTCTCAGCGACCCGCTGCGCCGTCGATTGCTGGAGGTGCTGGAACTGACCGACGACGGTCTGGAGCCAGGCTGGAACCCGCTGCTGCCCGAGTCCCGAGCCTACAGTCTGGCGTTGGAGAAGACGACCGAGGAGTTGATCGCCTCCAGGCCTAGCGCCGAGTGGCTGCAGCTATTCGAAGCCCGCGCCATTCCTGCCGGCCCGGTCCGTTTCATCGAAGAATTGTTTGAGGACGAGCAGGTGGTTGCCAACGGACTGGTGACCGATGTTGAACACAGCACGGAAGGCACGGTCAAGATGATGGGACCATTGGCTCATTTCCTGGGCACGGTACCTACTCCGCCCGCAGCGTCACCGGCCCTGGGCCAGCACGCCGCCGAGATTCTGCAAAACCTGGGCTTCACCCAGCAAGAAGTAGACGGCTGGCGCGACGATGGAGTTATTAGCTAACAGCCCCGATGATATCGAGGGCCTTCGGATTTCAGCTATCAGGAAAAAAGAAAGGGTCCCGATGAATCGGGACCCTTTCTTTTTTGTTCACCTTTAGGCCTAGGTTAATTGCTGGGTTACTTCAGGCCGTCCAAGAAACCGATGATGGCGGCGTTGAAGTCGTCGGGTTTCTCCATCTGTGGTTTGTGGCCACAGTTGTCGATGGTCTTCAGAGTGGCGTTACCGAGCAGCTTGGCGTACATCTCGCCGCATTCCACTGGGAAGATGGCGTCCTGCTTGCCCCAGATGACCAGGGCCGGGGTTTTCACACCGCCCAAGAAGTGGGGTAGGGAAGGATTGTGGAGGTAGGGCCTCCAGCTGAGGCGAGACAACATCTCTTTGTTGCCGTGGAGAATCGCAGCCTCTTCAGATGTGCGTTCTGCAGTGATCTGGTCGAAGTTCGGCACTTGTTCCGCGTTATAAAAACCAAGTTTAAGTCGAGTGTCGTCGGAGACCATGAAGACCTCTGTGATCTCACCTTTCTCCGGTCGAACACCAGCGGAGTCAATGATTACCAGCCCTTTAAGGCTGTGCTGATCCATGGCGGCCATTTCAGCGGCGATCCAGCCACCGATTGAATGCCCGACCAAGACATAGTCCTCAATGCCAAGTTCCTGAACCAGGTCCTTGGTGAAGTGGGCAACGTCGTTAATGGTATACAGCCAATCCGGACGCGAGGTGCCAAAGAAGCCGGGGTGGGAAGGCGCGTATACCGTGAATTTCTCAGCTAGCGGGCCGGTGGTGGGGTCATAGGTGCCAAAACCCTCTCCGCCGTGCAGCCAGAGTAGGGCGGGTCCGGATCCCCCTTTGCGCAATTCAACGTCGTGACCGGAAACCGTGACCGTGGACTGGTTTGCGGTTTTCATCAAAGTCATGAAATATCCCTCATCAATAGCCAACAAGATTGGCCAAATTTACCGCTTAACATCTTTATCTGTCCGTTGTATTTGAATGTCATATACAACGGACAGCCTATTATTAATGGCTGGCGCGCGGCAACCGAATTCTGTTACAAAGCAGATGGGATGTCAAGTTGCTGCGGTGAGTGCAGCATGGCCTCGCGCGAACGCACAACGCAGGCACTCAGGGGCAAGTGTGTCTTGACACGGTTCAGACGGGTCAATATCATAGTATATAGGTCGCTCCACTGTGACCGATGCCGCCTACCTCACCGCGCCAGCGGTTCCGGGGAAATCGG
>CAVODA010000270.1:0-3111 GCA_963694265.1 Dehalococcoidia bacterium | reverse complement strand
CAGCAACTCCTGGGGGGAAAGAAAAGTGTTGATCTCGGCGACCATGTTAAGGAAGTTGGGCTGGTCGGTCATACCCCACGGTGCGGTCTCATAGATGCTAGAGGTCCGAACCACGGTAAAATCTGGCCGTTCATTCAGACTGTTTACCGCTTGGGCCAGGTTCTTTTTCCGGTCTCCCAGGTTGGTGCCAAACCCCAGATAACCCGCCATCGGGCTCAAGATGCGGTCCCTTTGCTGGAGTTCCAGCCGTCGGGTCGCCAGCCGCGCACCACGGCGTCGGTGACCCGGCAGACCCGGACCATCTCTCTAACGTCGTGCACCCGGACGATGTCTGCGCCACCGGCGATAGACAATGCAACCGTGGCTGCCGTCCCCTCAACCCGCTGGTCGGCAGGCAGGCCCAAAAGCAACCCCAAAGTGGATTTGCGGGAAGTGCCAGTCAAAATAGGACAGCCGATTTCTTGAAGTAGCTTCAGCCGATTAAGGACTTCGAGGTTTTGGTCCGGGTTCTTTCCAAAGCCGAACCCAGGATCCACGATTATACTTTCTTTGGGCACACCGGCTTGGAGCGCGATACCAACACTGGCCGTCAGACTTGAAACCAGGTCAGGCAGCAAATTCGCGTACTCAGTGCCCTTTTGGTTGTGCATCAGGACTAGTCCCGCCCCGGTGTCGGCGGCGACCTGGGCCAGCTCCAGTTCGGCTTTTAGCCCCCAAATGTCGTTGATAATCACGGCCCCGGCGTCAACGGCTTGTATGGCCACCGCTGCCTTGTAGGTGTCCACGCTAACCGGCAGCTTCACCCTGCTGGCAATGGCTTCAAGGGCCGGCATCAGTCGCTTGAGTTCTTCTTCCGCTGATACCTGCTCAAAGCCGGGCCTGGTGGACTCGGCGCCAATGTCTAGTATGTCTGCGCCGTCTTCCTGAAAACGAAGGGCTTGCTCCACAGCTGAGGCAACATCGCCGCCAAGTCCGTCTCCGGAGAACGAGTCTGGCGTCAGGTTGATTATGCCCATCACATAGGTACGTACGCCCCAAGTTAGGGTTTCGCCGTTGGCCACGGTCAGCCTGGTGAGGGGTGTTTGTACCTGGGGCATGAATTGGAAACTCCGGTGCGTGTGCAGGGGAATCAGTAGTCTAAGACAGCCCCATTTTATCACTCTGGCGCGTGCCCAGACTCCTTGCTCCTCGTTTGGGGCGTCTGCTACGATTGACCTGATTCTAGAAGACATAATATGCGGCTAAATCTCCCCAGATTGGCCGCCTGATAACGGATAACAAAAGGACCTATATCGGTCTACTTTGACACTTGGCGGGAGGGGCTGTGACCGCAGAAAAACGGCAGATCGACGAGAAGATAGAACTACTGGACGCCATGCGGCAAGAGTCGCAGTTGGGTGGCGGCCAGACTCGGATAGACCAGCAACACAGCAGGGGCAAGCTGACCGCCCGGGAGCGGTTGAACCTGCTGATGGACGAAGGGACTTTTGAAGAACTGGACCCGTTCGTCACCCACCGCGCCACCGACTTTGGTCTGGCAGACAATAAGGTGCTGGGCGATGCCGTGGTCACCGGGTACGGCAAGGTGGAGGGTCGGCAGGTCTTTGCCTTTGCCCAAGACTTCACAGTGATGGGCGGCTCATTGTCAGAAGCCGTCAGCCTCAAGATCTGCAAGATGTTGGATCTGGCAGTTAAGTCGGGTTGCCCCGTGGTCGGGCTGAACGACTCGGGCGGCGCGCGCATCCAAGAGGGTGTAACCAGCTTGGGCGCGTACGGAGACATATTCCTGCGCAACACCATGTATTCCGGGGTCATACCCCAGATATCCGTGATTGTTGGTCCCTCCGCTGGCGGAGCAGTTTACTCACCGGCGATCACCGACTTTGTATTTATGGTCAAGGGCACCGGGCAGATGTATATCACCGGACCCGACGTAATCAAGGCGGTTACCGGCGAAGAGGTGACCCACGAAGACCTGGGCGGTGCGGCAACCCACGCCACCCTTAGTGGAGTGGCCCAATTTGTTTATGAGACCGAAGAGGAATGCATCAATGAGGTGCGCCACCTGCTGAGCTTTTTGCCCAGTAACAACGTGGAGGACGCACCCCAGGAGCCGACCGACGACCCGGCCAGCCGACGCGAGCCAGACCTCCGTTACTTGGTCCCGGACGACGCCAACCGTCCCTACGATATGCGGGAGATCATCTACAAGGTCATTGATAATGAAGAGTTCATGGAGGTCCACCAGAACTTTGCCCGGAACGTGGTGGTGGGGTTTGCCCGGATGAACGGGCGGTCCGTCGGAATCGTCGGGAACCAGCCGGAGTTTCTTGCTGGCGTCTTGGACATTGACGCCTCGGCCAAGGCGGCGCGGTTTATCCGGTTCTGTGACTGTTTCAACATACCCATCGTGACGCTGGTGGATGTTCCAGGGTTCATGCCCGGAATCGAACAAGAATACGGCGGCATCATTCGCCACGGTGCCAAGCTGATCTTCGCCTATGCCGAGGCTACGGTGCCCAAGGTTGCGGTGGTTATACGCAAGTCCTATGGCGGTGCCTACATAGTGATGAGCAGCAAGCACCTGCGGTCAGACATTAACTTGGCCTGGCCATCGGCAGAGATTGCCGTGATGGGTGCAGAAGGTGCGGTGAATATAATCTACCGCCGCGAGATTTCTGAGGCTGAGGACCAGGACAAGCGGCGGCAGGAACTCATCAAGGAATATCAGGAACAGTTCACCACTCCGTACATCGCCGCCAGCCGTGGGTTCCTGGATGATGTAATCGACCCAGCAGACACTCGTGTTCGCATCATCAAAGCCTTGGAGATGCTGCAAAATAAGCGCGAAAGTCTACCCGCTAAGAAGCACGGAAACATTCCGCTTTAATCTCCCTATCAATAAGCCCATTCTCGCTTGCCCTGTCATCCTGAGGAGGTACGACGAAGGATCTTCCAAGCCCAATTTTGGCAGACCCTTCGCTACGCTCGGGGTGACATTTGGTGAACGGCGTTAGCCAGACCAATCGTCTGAAAATTGCCCAACTGACTAACGCCCAACCCCAAACTGCGAAGTTTGTATTAGAATAGCCGGGCCGTTGCCCGTTGGGC
>CAVODA010000269.1:0-3112 GCA_963694265.1 Dehalococcoidia bacterium | reverse complement strand
CCGCCCTCGCTGGTGGGGCAGCACTGGAACAGGGTTAGTGGGTCGGCGATCATCCGCGAGTTTAGAACCTCTTCGACGGTGTACGTATCTTTTCTATGCGCGAAGGGGTTCATGGTCGCGTTCTGCCGAGCCTTCACCGTCACCTGGGCCAGGGCGCTGGCGGGAGCGCCGGTCTCCTCCATGTAGCGTTTGCCCCGGAGCGCGTACCCGGCCATCATGTGGTCGCCGCCAATGTACCGTTCGGGCGCATCCTCGGCGGTCACGGTCACTGGTCCTCTTGGCACCTTCTCGGCACCGAATGCCAGGGCCAGGTCATAGAGTCCGGTGGTGATGCCCCAATAGGCCTGCCAGAAGGCGGTGGAGCCGCTGGAGCAGGCGTTCTCCACGTTGATGATGGGCACGCCAGTTAGACCTAACTTGGAGAGTGTGGTCTCGCCGATGGACATGCCCTGGTAGTAGACGTGGCCGAAGTAGGCGATGGCGATGTCCTTCCATTTGACGCCGGCGTCCTTCAGCGCGGGCAGCACGGCCTCGATGGCCAGCTGACCGAGTTCTTTATCTGGGAAACGGCCGAAGGGGTGCAGGCCAACGCCCACCACCATCACCTCGCGGCCGGGTTTTATCTTATTCATCGTCATGGGTTGTTCTCCTGGGTTGCCGTGGGGCTATAAAAGAGCTCGTGCCTTCTTTCGAACATCATCCGCAGAGACGGGCTGAACGTCACCGCGATCAAGCTCGCGGGCCCTCCGGTCAGCCTCGATCAGCCATCCCTGTTCAGACTCATCTTCCGAGAGAGCGTCCAGACTTAGAAGAAGCTTTTGTGCGAGTTTGGCCCGGTCTTCCGGGGGCAGTCCAAGAGCCTCTTGTTCGATGGCTTGTGAATCCATATTGTCACCTTCGAAGGTCGGGTTTGCAGTCTATTTAACCTGACTACTTAAATGGTACACCAGCGGAATGTATGCATCGTCCTGGGTTGCCGTGATTAAGCGGGACGCCACTTGTAGACGGCTTTGTCGGGGCCACCGTTTTGGGCGGGCACTGCCTGCAGCACCATCTCTACGCCCATGCCTATTTTGAGGTCGTCATGCTCGCAGCCAATGACCTCCGCCAGCACCTGGGGGCCGCTGGGCAGCTCAACCTGGCCCAGGACGTAGGGAATGTCACCAGGCCAACCGGCGGGCGGGATTCTCACGATGGTATAGCTGAATAAGACGCCCTTGACGCCAAGGTCAACAGCTTCAAGATCAGTTGATGTGCACTTCTGGCAGAAGATGGCCGGGCCGAAGACCGACGCGTCGCACTCGTTGCATTTGAAGCCAATCAGGGTGCCCGTACTGGCGTCGTCGTTGGTTAATCGAAGTCGCTGAGGATCAATGGAAACCGGAGTCACCGGTGAGTCTGTATCTGGCATAATATTGGGCATTATACAGGCCCATTGACCGGCCATGTTTCAGGTGTTAATTTGAGTGCGCCTGACGACTAGTGCAGGCACTACTATCGACGGGGTTTTCCTATATATGGCAATCGACACAAACAAGCCTTGGGAACAGTCTCTGGGACAGTTCATAGCCGAGGTTGTAGCCCGTGATCCGGGCAAGACATTCATCGAGATTGGCGGAGTCAGCCGCACCTATCAGGAGTTCTGGGACGGCGTGCTGAAATCTGCCGCCATGTTCTCTGGGTTGGGCATTGAGAAGGGTGACCGAGTTTGCCTGTTCATGCCCAACTGCATCGAGTACGTATACTCCTGGTTTGGACTGTCGGTCATCGGGGCCATCAGCGTGCCGGTGAACACCGCCTACAAACGCGACGAAATGGCCTACATCCTGAACAACGCCGAAGCCAAAGGCCTCATTACTGACCCTTCGCTGGTAGACGTTGCCGGAGCCGCCGCAGACCTAGCCCCCAGCGTGCAGGTAAAATTGCTTCGCGGTGTTGAAGGCTCTGTCCCCGAAGGCTGGACCGACTTCAGCGTCGCCCACAACATTGCCCCACTGCTGGTGGTGCCAGAGATATCTCCTTATGATATTTCCATGCTGGTCTACACCTCTGGCACCACCGGCTACCCCAAGGGTGTGATGTGCACCCACATGATGTACGTGGCCGCCGGACAGGGCTTTGCCCACTGGACCCAGGCCACCTCGGACGACCGGTTCTTCACCTGCCTGCCCTACTACCATGCCAACATCCAGTACTACTCCACCATGGGAGCGTTGGCTGCCGGTGGGACACTGGTGGTGGTCGACCGATTCAGCGCGTCCCGTTTCTGGGGACAAGTACGCGAGGCCCAGGCCACAGTGGTCAACTTCATTGGCATGATGATGCCGGTGTTGTCCAAGAACGAACCAAAATCCGATGACAAAGACAACACCGTCCGACTGTTCTACGGCTCGCCGTCGTTTCCGCCGGAGTTTCTGGCCGAGTTCCAAGAACGGTTCGACACCGACATCATTGTTGGCTTTGGCATGACGGAGACCTGCTTCGGAACAATTGAACGCATCGGAGAAAAGCGCCGTGCCGGTTCTTCGGGAGAGCCCCGCCAGCACCCGCAGCAGGGGTTCGAGAACCAGGTGCGCATCGCCGATCCAGTGACCGGAGTCCATGTGGGCGTCGACACCATCGGCGAGATCACCATCCACAACCCAGCCATCATGCCCGGCTACTGGCGCAACGAAGAACAGAACATCGAGACCCTGCGCGACGGCTGGCTCTACACCGGCGACCTGGGCTGGGTGGACGCAGACGGCTTCCTGTATTTTGTCGATCGAAAGAAAGACATCATCAGACGCAGGGGGGAGAACATCTCGTCCCAAGAAGTGGAGAATGTGGTCAAGCGCCACCCCAACGTTTTGGACTGCGCGGTATTGGCTGTGCCATCCGAACTGGGCGAAGACGAGGTCAAGGCCTACGTTACTCCCAGAGAAGGGGCCACGCCAGACCCGGCAGAACTGGTTCACTGGTGCGCGGAGAACCTGGCCTATTTCAAGGTCCCCCGATATTGGGAGATACGCGACGAATTGCCCCGCACCCCCAGCCTGCGGGTTAGAAAAGATGTCCTGCGCCAGGAAAAAGAAGACCTAATTGAGGGGTGCTTCGACCGAGAAGCCGCCGG
>CAVODA010000268.1:0-3121 GCA_963694265.1 Dehalococcoidia bacterium | reverse complement strand
TTCTAAGCCAGATTAATCAACCAAGAGAGGACCCTATTCATGACACAAAATCTAAAGATCGACCGCGAAAAAACCGCGGTCTTGATAATGGATTTCCAGCAGAGAATGATCAACAACAATGCCAGTGAGCCGGAAGACGTGATCAAGAAAGCAGCCCAGGTTCTGGCCGGCGCGCGCGGCGCTGGGATTCCGGTCATCTATGTGATGCACCGTGGCGGCGGCCTGGTTGAGTACGCACCGGACGTGGAAATGCACGAGGGTGTATTGCCGGAAGATGGCGAACTGATTCTGACCAAGGTCCGCCCTGGCCCCTTCTCCACCACCAAGCTGGATGTGACCTTGCGGGAGATGGGTTGTGAAACCATCGTGATTATGGGCGTATCTACCAGCGGCTGCGTTCTTTCCTGTACCCGTTGGGCAGTCGACGTAAACTATAAATTCGTGGTGGTCTCGGACGGCTGTTCCGACTCTGACCCCGAGGTGCACCGCGTATTGACCGAGAAAATCTACCCCCGATTTGGCACCGTAGTCAACGCCGAGGAATTCCTGAACGCCATTTAAACCGCTAAACACCCGGCTAATACGCAACTTGGGAGAAAACACATGAAGTATGACGTAATCGTGGTTGGCGGAGGGTCTGCCGGTTCAGTAGTTGCTGCCAGAGTGGCTGAAGACCCAAACAAAACGGTATTGCTGCTGGAAGCGGGGAACGATTACCCCGATCTGAGCAACCTACCTTTTGACATTCAGTTTGGCCACACCAAGGGCGCGGAGGATGTGAATTCGCCGCACAACTGGGCGCTGCGCGGGACGATTACCGAGGAACAAGGCGAGATTCATGTGGCCCAAGGAAAGGTCATTGGCGGCGGCGGTTCAATCAACGGCCAGGTATTTCTACGCGGCATCCCCCAGGACTTCGACGACTGGGAGTCCTGGGGCAACGAAGAGTGGTCTTACACCAAGGTTCTGCCCTTCTACCGCAAGATGGAGACCGACCTAGACATCAAGGACGATTTCCACGGGACAGAGGGGCCGCTCCCCATCACCCGGAAGCTGAACGAGACCATCCCGGTCATTCAGTCTGCCTTCCAGACTGCCTGTCTGCAGAACGGCTACGACACCACCGACGACATGAACGGTACCAACCCCACTGGCATTGGTATGGTGCCGATGAACAACCAGAATGGCGTTAGAATGAGCACCGCCATCACCCATCTTGGCCCCATGCGGCACCAACTTAACCTGACTATCCGAGGCAACGTATTTGCTCGCCGGGTACTCACGGAAAACGGCCAGGTTGTTGGCGTGGAGGTTGAGAGTGGCGGTGAGGTATTCACTGTGGAGAGCAACAAAGTTGTCCTCTCCGCTGGTGCACTGAAATCTCCTCACATCCTGATGCTCTCCGGTATCGGCCCCAAGGACCAACTGGATGAGTTTGGAGTTACGGTGCTCCAGGACACTCCAGGGGTTGGAGCTAATCTCAGGAACCACCCCATCGCCCCCATCTCTTACAAGATCAAAGAGGGTGTCAAGCTGGCACCGGACGCTGCCGGAGCCAGGGTGGCTCTGCGCTACACGGCCAAGGGCTCTAAAGAATCGAACGACATGATGATGACCACTAGCTCGGTCTTCAATCCCTTCACTGGCGAGGAATTGCCCGACAGGATTGGCCGCATATCTTGTGTGATCGAGTTGCCGGCTGGAGCTGGTTTCGTCCGTCTGGCGTCTGCTGATCCGACGGTGCAGCCCGCTTTTGACTACAAGTATTTCAGCCATCCGGAGGACATGCGCCGCATGCGGGACGGCATTCGTCTGGCAGTGAAACTTTTGAACACTGACGCCTACAAAGAGGTGTCAGATGAAAAAGTTGCACCGTCTGATGACATCTTGGCCGATGACGACGCCCTGGACCTCTGGATTAAAAAGACAGTAGGCACTGCCAGACACGTGTCGGGTACCTGCAAAATCGGCCCGGACTCAGATCTCATGGCTGTGGTGGATCAAGAGTGTCGTGTTAAAGGTTTCCAGGGCTTATGGATCGCTGATTCGTCGGTGATGCCCCAGGTGCCGAGGGCCAATGCCAATGCCACGGCCATCATGATTGGCGAACGCGTTGCCGACTGGGTGGCCTAACCCCAAACCGGTCAGAGATTCTATTGGGCAACGGGCTGTTAATAGCGTAACAATCGGAAGATTGGGAGGGGCCATTGGCGGTAGCTGTCGCTTTTGCTTTCTTGGCAGCGTGCGGGTTCGCCAGCGGAAATGTCCTGGTTAGGGTTGGCACTCAGAAGGTGCCGGCCCCCACCGCAGCGCTACTCACGGTGTTGAGTGGCATGGTGCTGGTTGGTGGACTGGCCCTGATTCTGAACCTGGAAGACATCAAATCCCTGTCCCTTGAGGCAATGGGATGGATTCTCCTGATGGGAATCATGGGGTATCCCATGGCCCGCCTGCTCTTGGTTAGCGGAATCTCTATGGTTGGAGCTTCGCGGGCGGTTCCCATGTCTGGCATCCAGCCAGTGATCGCTTTCACTCTGGGAGTGCTATTGCTCGGCGAGCGGCCCAATTTGTTGGTCACGTTGGGCACTCCAATCATTGTTTCTGGCCTTTTTTTGGTGGTGATACCCAGGCGCGGAACGAGCGCCACGGGCCAAGTTGTGGAGATTCGGCGATTGGGTTACCTGCTGGCCCTGGGCGGTGCGGCAACCTTTGCCACCAGAGACGTTATCAGCCGGCATGTGGTCTCCACTATCTCTGACCCGCTAGTCACATCAGGCTTGGCGCTGGCGGTCGGTGGGGCGATACTCACCGTGCTGCTCCACCGTCAGGTCATCATAAGCATCCGAACATTGCCCCGGAACTACCTTCTAATCTGCGCCCTGGCCGGACTCTTTCAAGGCCTGGCCGTGGCGTCGTTGTTCCAGGCGCTGAGCCGTGCGCCGGTTACTGTGGTGAGCCCGATTTATGCCTGTACGCCGGTTATCACCTTGATCTTGGCCCACACGTTCTTGAGACGCATGGAGACAATAGACTTTTTGCTCGTGGCTGGGACCATGCTCAGCGTGGTTGGCGTTATTCTGGTGATATTTGGTGCTACGGGCTAAATCTTAGGCCGGATTGG
>CAVODA010000267.1:0-3121 GCA_963694265.1 Dehalococcoidia bacterium | reverse complement strand
AAACAACATACTTAACCGGACGTGAAGTCCGAAGGCTAGGGAACAGAAATGGCAAAGCTAAACAAGAACAAAGCCGGGCATCCGAACTTTTTGCACTTGAGCGAAGTTCTACACCACGTGGAAGATGGAGTTGTGCACGCGTACGACTGGCTGGCAGGTCCTGCAACGAGCGCCAAAGAACGCGCCGAGCACAAGCTGGCAGAGACTGAGTCCATCCGACGCATTGGGCCGTACGGCTTCTAAAAAGATAAACCCCGAAGATCAACCCCTAGGTTCCAAACCTTCCGGTAAGAGTATTTGGGAGTAACCCCGGTTACGGCCACCGTCCATAGGTACCATCAACCGCACAACCTCCCCCGCGATTGTGATCGGGATTACTCTATCTCCAAGGCGGCAGCGACTTCAGCTGCCGCCTTTTTATTTGTCCGGCGAACCGTCTGGTAATCCGAATAATGTCAGCCAAAACTAGTCGGGCGACTAGAACGGCAGCTCTTGACCAATCCCTTGTTCTTTGGCTTTTTTGTAGACCAGATGGGCGGCAGCGATGTCTTCCAGTGCCAGGCCCATGGACTCGAACAGTGTTATCGACTCTGGAGAGGGACGGCCATTGACCCTTCCCGCCACCACGTCCTGCAGTTCCTTGGCCATGTCCCAGCGGAAGCTGCCCCTTGGCTCCAGCCACATCAGGTCACCGCACTCTATCTTGGCCTGGTCCAAGTCATCAACCACGATTACCTCAGAGCGCAGTACCGTCTCCTCGTCAACCTCACGGCGCATCCAGTGGTTACCCCCGGCAGCGTTCACGTGGGCGCCCGGAGACAGCCATTCACCCAGTAGCGCCGGTTCCCTGGCTGAGGTGATAACAATCACCACCTCGGCCCCTTCCACGCATTCCTGGGCGCTCTCCACGGCCTTCACGTCCACCTTCAAGCTCTCACTGCTCCGCTCGGCAAAGGCTGTCCGACGCTCTTCTTTGCGGCTGAAGACCTTGACCCCCTTGATGTCACGTACGGCGCAGACCGCCTCCAATTGAGTCCGTGCTTGAAATCCTGAGCCGATTACCGCGACAGTGGCGGCGTCTTGCTTGGCCATGTACTTGGTGGCCAGCCCAGTGGCCGCCCCCGTACGAATTTGGCCGAGCCGGCCCCCTTCCATGCAGGAAAGCAGTGCGCCGGTCTCATAGTCGTAGAGCATCACAATCATCTTGGCGCCGCCCGCAAAAGAGGGGTAGGCTTTGTAGCCAAAAACACCATGGCCCTCGTTCGAAGCAACCATGAAATGGAAGAAACCACCGGGCATGCGGATCCGGTTTCTGGGACGGTTGTCCACCTTACCGGCTCCAGCGTGGGCAAAGGCCTGGTCCAGCACATCGATGCACTCATCCATGGGCAGTAATTGGGCAACTTCTTGGTCGGAAAGATACAGGGCCATGATTTTCTCCTAAAGCTCCTGGCGTTATTGTTTGGCCATTCGTGCCCAGGCACGGGCGACAGCCCAGTATAGCATCGAGGATTCCCCTCGGAATAGACGTCAAAATCTATGGCCCTTTTGCTACAATTGAAGAGCTAACGACCAGTAGTGAATAAGGACAAATTCCGACGATGTTCAAACCCCGCGTTTACGTCACCCGGCAGATATTCCCCGACGCCCTCGACCTCATCGAGAAACATGCCGAATTAGAGCTTTGGCCCGACGATGAACCACCTTCTGCGGAGGATCTGAAAGCAGCTCTTTCAGGCGCGGACGGCGCCATTATCAACGTGATGGACCGGATTGATGATTCTGTATTAGCAGCCGCCCCCAAGCTCAGAGTGCTAAGTCAAGTGGCTGTGGGTCTGGACAACGTAGATTTGGTGGCAGCCACCAAGCGGGAGATCATGGTCGGCTACACCCCTGGCGTGCTGGCCAAGTCCACTGCTGACCTGGCATTTGCCCTGCTGCTGGCCGTCGCGCGGCGCGTGGTAGAAAGCGATAAATGGGTGCGGGAAGGCAACTGGAAGATATCCCACCACCCCATGTTCTGGCTCGGTTCAGAGGTGAATGGCAGCACCCTTGGCATCTTGGGCATGGGTGGAATTGGCCTGGAGACCGCCAAAAGGGGCTTAGGCTTCGACATGAAGGTCATCTACCATTCCCGCACTAGGAAGCCGGAATTGGAGAAGAAGTACGGTTTCAAGTATGTGTCTCTAAAACGGATATTCACTCACTCTGATTTTCTGTCCGTACACGTGCCGTTAACTCCGGAGACGAACAAATTCATTGGTGAAAAACTACTGAAGACGATGAAGCCATCGGCAATCCTGGTTAACCTTGCCCGTGGCGGCGTGGTGGACACCGATGCGCTGTTCAAAGCCTTGACCAAAGGCTGGATCTCCGGGGCAGGCCTGGACGTCTTCGACCCGGAGCCAGTGCCAGCGGATCACCCCATTCTTGGTCTGGACAACGTGGTGGTGCTGCCCCACATCGGCAGCGCGTCCAACCAGTCTCGCCGTGAGATGCACCTGCTGGCGGCCAGGAACTTGATTGCTGGCCTAAACGGTGAACGCCTAGAAGAGTGCGCCAACCCGGAAGTTTACGAGTCGCTGGGCATTTAGCGTCTGGGCGGGGGCTCCAGAGCCTGGCCCTGCTGGCTGGGCGGGGCTAACTGCATCCGCATAACGTCGCTCCCCATAAAACACCCAAGGGTGTACGGGTACTCGTTGGTCAGATGATAGTGGAAGGACTCCGTCAGTTCTCCATCCAACTCAATCTCATGGGAATGGCCGTGACATTCGTCCAAATCAGCGTTGGTCAGCTCAACCCCTTGGTCGTCAAAGACACCAAAGATGCCGAACCCATCCAGAGCAAAACCTGCCAGCGAATGAGTCTTTGTCTGGGCATCCGTATGGCAGCTACCCGGCCCATGGTAGTGGTACTGGCCGTCCCGTTCAGGGTGTCCGGAGCATGAGTCCTGCACCTCATGGGCCACCGCGTCTCTCCCCGCCGCATCTAAGCCGTTGAAGAACGCCACGCCATTGGTTGCCACACCGACCATGCCCATAGGAATGCAACTGGGAGTGGCGGCTAAGTTGGGATGTAGAGGCAGGGAGAATTCGACTGACTGCTCACTGATGGCATTGGG
>CAVODA010000266.1:0-3148 GCA_963694265.1 Dehalococcoidia bacterium | reverse complement strand
GCTAGTCCATCAGGCAATGACACACGGCTCTAATTGATTCATGAAGCTATATAACACCCTTACTCACGATGTCCAAGATTTCGCGCCTGCTGACGGCAAGACCGTCAAGATGTACGTCTGCGGCGTTACACCCTATTCCTCTACCCATGTTGGCCATGCCCTCAGCTATGTTGCCTTCGACACTCTCAGAAGGTATTTGGAGTTTATTGGGTTTGATGTGCGCCACGTACAGAACTTCACAGACGTGGATGACAAGATTATCAAACGTGCCAAGGAAGAGGGAATAGAGCCGGATGACCTGGCAGAGGAATTCATAGAAGACTTCTTCCGGTCCATGGACGCCCTCAATATCCAGCGGGCCCACGTCTACCCACGGGCGACTCAAGAGATTGGCCCGATCATTGAAACCATCCAGACTCTGATCGATAACGGCTCCGCCTACCCCGGCGGAGGCGATGTATTCTTCCGCGTCACCAAGAAAGACGATTACGGCAAGCTGAGCCACCGAACCTTAGACGGCATGCAGGCCGGCGCCAGAATAGAAATTGACGAGAACAAAGAACACCCCATGGACTTTGTTCTGTGGAAGGGTGCCCGCGCCGGCGAACCAAGTTGGGAAAGCCCTTGGGGACCCGGACGGCCTGGCTGGCACATAGAGTGCACCGCAATGGCCATGACTTACTTGGGCGCAACGCTGGACATTCACGGCGGCGGCCAAGACTTGATCTTCCCCCACCACGAAAATGAGATTGCCCAGAGCGAGGCTTCAACAGGCCTAACACCGTTCTCTCGGTACTGGGTGCACAACGGCCTGCTCCAACTTGGCGAAGACAAGATGAGCAAATCCCTGGGCAACCTGGTGTCAGTTGAAGAAGCCCTGGAAAACTACAGCCCTGATGCCATCAGGTTATACTTCCTCAGCTCCCACTACCGTAGCCCCCTGAGCTACTCCGATGAGGGCTGCGACGCCATGGAGCGCAGCGCCGACCGCCTGCGCCACGTTCTACGAGAGGATACAGCCACAGACGGCGAGGCCATGGATCCAACCCCGTTCCGAGAACAGTTCATGGCAGGGATGGACGAAGACCTGAACACGCCCAAAGCCCTTGCAGCCATGTTTGACCTCTCAAGAGAAATGAACCGCCAACGGGATGAAGGCCATTCCATCACTGTGGCCCAAGATTGCCTACGCGATTTGGGAGCACTGTTGGGGCTCACTTTTGAGGACCCTAAGGAGCCTTTGGCTGTGGACGTAGAATCGTATAACGCCTTGATTGCCAGCGTCCAAGAGCAGGTTTCAGGTACGGAACACAAAGAGCTGATTGGCCTGCTCCCCAAACCCGACGCCGCCAGCGTAGAAACCGTTGTGCCACAGAACATTGACCTGTTGATAATGCTCCGGGCTGAGTGCCGCAACTACAAACAATACGCCCTGGCCGACGAGATACGGGGCTGGCTAGATAGCCAGGGTGTCTCAGTAGAAGACTCAGCTGCCGGAAGCATTTGGTCTTACCGCCCCACTTCTTAGTTAAGCGGCCAACCTTTAAATTGCGGGACGGCCGATAGGCGTCAAAAGCAACGGAGCCAGTACTGATGCCCAATACTGACGTGCCATGGTCCCTAATCGAATCCTTGGTCCAAGTCTTGGGGCAGGAACACGTCCTCACCGACCCTTACGACTTGGACCGTTACTCCGGCGACGCCTTATCACCCACCCGGGCCTTTGGTGCCGAAGAGGCCTTTGAACGCTTGGCCGACGTTGTTGCACGCCCTGCTTCCACCGAAGAAGTCTGCGCCGTATTAAAGCTGGCCAACGAATCTCGCACCCCAGTTATCCCTTACGGCGGTGGGACTGGCGTGATGGGCAGTGTAGTGCCCGCATTGGGCGGTATCGTGCTGGACCTCCAGCGCATGAACCGGATCTTGGCGATAAACCCCACAGATATGACCGCTGAGGTCGAAGCAGGCGTGGTGTTGGAAGACCTGGAAAATGCCTTGGAACTCCAAGGTCTAATGCCGGGACACGACCCCTACAGCGTACCTATCGCCACCGTCGCTGGCACCATTTCCACCAACGGCGTTGGCTACCGCGCTGGTTCCTACGGCCCCATGGGTGACCAGGTAGTCGCTCTAGAAGTTGCGCTACCGGATGGCCGGGTTATGAGCACCCGAGCCGTTCCAATCCAATCATCCGGCCCCAGCCTGAAACACCTTTTCATCGGGTCGGAAGGTGTCTTTGGCTTAATTACCAAAGCGACGATACGGGTGTTCCGTCAGCCCGAAGCCCAGGTCTTTGCCGGAGTGGCATTCGATACTTTTGACCAGGGGTTCAATGCGGCCACAGCGATGTTTGCCCTGGGCGTGCGCCCTACCCTGGTAGACCTGACAGAGGAGGATGACGGAATCATCTTCCATCTGCTATTTGAAGGGTTCCGTGAGGGTGTTCAAGCCACTGAGCAGCGGGCCTTGGCGATCTGCACCGAACACGGTGGCCGACTGCTTGGCCCGGACCCAACCATTGCCTACTGGCAGGACCGACGCCAGTCTGCCGAGAACTACAAGGTTGAAGCGCTGGGCAAACCCCGCAGCGTCCGTTGGAATCGGTGGCGCGGACGTAGAGGGTTCGATTATCTCCACCTGGGCCTACCTATCTCCAAGGTATTGGAATACCGGAAGCAAGCCGACATAATCCTGTCACAACATGGGGTACGGGTGATTGAATACGCCATTTGGTCCCGACCAGAGCTATTCTCCATGTTGATTGTGTCTGAATCTGGCGGCTCAAGAGAACGCCTGGGCGAGGCTGTGGAGCAAGTTTTGCAGTTGGCCCAGGATATGGGCGGGATCATGGAGTACTGTCACGGCGTGGGCGTTAAACTGAACCACTTACTGGCCAGAGAGATGGGCGTGGGCCAAGAAGTTGTACGCGCCATGAAACAAGCGCTGGACCCGAACAACATCATGAACCCCGGAAAATTAGACCTGTAGCAAACGCAGGCCCGGTGGCCGCAAGAGTCAATCCACCCCATAGTAAACAGCCTTTTCCCGGCATTTCTTAACTAAATGGCTGTAAAAAGCACTGCCTTCCCTGGTATCAACCCCTATCCAACGTAATAACGCAATACCGGCTATATTACGTGCTCCTTTA
>CAVODA010000265.1:0-3151 GCA_963694265.1 Dehalococcoidia bacterium | reverse complement strand
GCGACAGCGCAGTCAATGCCGACGTTGGCGGCGAGCCCATCGTGGTATTTACCGCTTCAGAGGGCCGCTCCGTGGGCGCATTTTCTAGAACTGTGGACGGAGAAATACTTACCTTTGACCACAAGGACGACGACATATTCACCGTTTTACCGACCGAGAGACCAACAGCGACTGGGACTTTGCGAGAAGGGCCGTTGACGGGCCGATGGCGGGTACTCGTCTGCAACGGGTGAGTAGCCGTCGGGCGTTTTGGTTCTCTGTGGGCATCTCTTTCCCTGGCATAGAAATACATAACCCCTAGACATAATCTCCCCTATTTCCGGCTTTTTATTCCCATCTCCCCCTGATTGAGCCGCAGAAGGCCCCTTGCCGCGTGCCGAGACACGTGCAAAATAGGCGTACGTGGCGTCGAAATCCGCTTGACACCCCCAAGTCCATATGATAAGTTTGCGCACGCCTAAAAACAGGCCGATTTCGAATAGAATAGCTATTTGGGTAACGGCTACACCTGTCCCTTTAAGAGAGTCTAATCATGGAATCTATAATTGTTGCCCTTGCCGCAGGGTCCGCTGCTCTACTGTTTGCAGCAATAACCGCCATGCGTGTGCTGAGTGCCGATCCCGGCAACGAGCGCATGCGAGCCATTGGCGATGCGATACGCGAGGGATCCGGAACTTTCCTTCGCCGTGAATATATGGTCCTGGCGCCATTCGTCATCCTAGTGACCATTGGACTATGGGCATTGATCGACTTATGGACGCTGAAAAACACAGTCCCTGAGACGGCCATCGCCTACCTAGCTGGAACCATCTGTTCCGCGACTGCAGGATTTATTGGCATGAACGTCGCCGTTCGGGCAAACGTCCGGACCGCCGCTTCTGCCATGCGGGGCCTTAACCCGGCCCTTCGGATAGCCTTCCAAAGCGGTTCTGTAATGGGGTTGACCGTGGTGGGCATTGGCTTGCTGGGTGTAACCATCCTTTACATCATCTTCCAAGACATTACGGTGGTCGCCGGATTCGGCTTTGGAGCCAGCTCCATTGCCCTCTTCGCCAGGGTTGGCGGAGGAATCTTTACCAAGGCTGCCGACGTGGGCAGTGACTTGGTCGGAAAGATTGAAGCAGGAATACCCGAAGACGACCCACGCAACCCCGGCGTAATCGCCGACAACGTTGGTGACAACGTTGGTGACGTTGCCGGTATGGGCGCTGACCTGTTCGAGTCCTATGTGAGCTCTATCATCGCAGCCATGGCTTTGGCCTTCGCCGGAACCGCCGGCGCTGGTCTCGTCTGGGATGCAGATCGGGCTGTTTTGCCTCTGATGTTGGCTGGCGCGGGAATCGTCGCCGCTATCCTGGGCACCTTCGTGGTGCGCAGCTCTGAAAACGCCACCTTTGACCAGTTACTCTGGGCGTTGCGGCGGGGCATTTTCGCCGCTGCGATTCTCCTAGTGATATTTGCCTTGGTGATCGTACTCGCTCTAGATATGGAGATAGTATGGTTCTGGGCGATCATAACGGGTCTGATTGCTGGCATAATTATTGGTCTGTCCACTGAGTACTACACTTCGTACAGCTACAAGCCCACTCAACAGGTGGCAGAGACGTCGCAGACCGGCGCCGCCACCGTAATGATTAGCGGTATCGCCACCGGCATGGTCAGCACGGTGGTACCTCTATTTGCCGTCGGAATCACGATCATCGTGGCCTACGAACTAGCCGAGTTCTACGGAGTAGCCTTGGCTGGTGTTGGCTTACTGTCAACGCTGGGTATCACCCTGGCAACCGACGCCTACGGCCCAGTGGCCGACAACGCTGGTGGTATCGCTGAGCAAGCCCAGCTTGCCCCCGAAGTCCGGGAACGGACCGACGCTCTGGACGCGCTGGGTAACACCACAGCGGCCACCGGCAAGGGATTTGCCATTGGCTCCGCAGCATTGACCTCACTGGCCTTGTTGGCGGCGTTCTCAATCGAAGCTGAAATTACCTCTATTGACCTCCTTGATCATAAAGTGATCGTGGGTGTCCTCTTCGGCGCGATGCTGCCCTTCTTGTTCTCTGCCTTCACCATGAAGGCTGTGGGCCGGGCAGCCATGTCCATCGTGGAGGAAGTCCGCCGTCAGTTCCGGGAGATTCCTGGCCTGATGGAAGGAACCGCCGATCCTGACTACACCGAGTGTGTGGACATCGCAACCAAGGGCGCTTTGAAAGAGATGATCATCCCCGGTCTGATGGCCGTGGCCGCACCTTTGGCCATGGGATTCGTCCTGGGCGTAGAATCCCTCGGCGGCATGCTCATCGGCGCAGTTGGCTCCGGATTCATGCTGGCCATCATGATGGCCACAGCCGGCGGCGCCTGGGACAACGCCAAGAAGTACGTTGAACTCGGCCACTTCGGTGGAAAGGGCTCTGATGCCCACAAAGCCGCGGTTGAAGGCGACGTTGTTGGCGACCCCTTCAAGGACACATCCGGTCCCTCCCTCAACATACTGTTGAAGTTGATGGCCATCGTGTCTCTGGTGTTCGCTCCGGTATTCCTGGAAGTAACACCGCTGATCGACAAGCTCACCTCAGCTTAAGCAACCAACAAAAAAGGGCCGGTCAATTGACCGGCCCTTTTTTTATTTCTGCGGCTAACGGCAGTCTGGCGGCAACTGTCATTCTTACGTAGAGGCCCTTCTACGGGCTCAGTATGAGCGGGTTTTAGGCGGATGACGTCGTTTGGATGGGGTGAGATTGGTTTGTTGAGTGTGGGGTTTGTGTAGTGCCCGTTGCTCGACTGAAGGTTAGATGAGGGAATCTTCCAGGTTTATTATTTGGCCGGTGGCCTCTTCTCCGTCGATTTCTAGTAGGCCAATGGTGCCTAGGAATCCCCGTTTGTGGCGTTTGCCGGGGTAGGTTGGGCTACCAGGGTTCATAATCATGACCCCGTCCCAATGCAAAATCACCTCTTCATGTGTGTCGCCGAACAAGACCACATCTACCGGCTCTTTAAACTTTCGGGCCATCAACTCTCTCCCGTTAGCATCCGGCAGCACTAGACCGGTGCCGTCCGGGGTGGTGGGTATCTTGGGGCCTGGCCATTGGATGTCATGAATCATGCCAATGGACACGCCTTCTATCTGAACCACTCTGGTCATCATAGCCAGACG
>CAVODA010000264.1:0-3163 GCA_963694265.1 Dehalococcoidia bacterium | reverse complement strand
TTCAGACCAGGAGAGTAAACCCCTGGAAGATTTCATAGCTGAAGCGAGTAAGTCATACGGCAACGGGTCCTAGTTACAACGAGTCTTAGTTACGACGGCTCTTGGTTATTAGAAGTTCTTAGCAGACTAAATTCATCTGGTTATTTCGGGTGAACTAGGCGTGGATTCGGGAGGTCGGGAATGAAGCGGTTGGGCGCGGTCTTGCTCTTCTTGATGCTATTGGTTCTTGCATGTGGCAACACTGATAACACGCAAACGCCGTTGCCCTCGGCCTTGGAAGCCACCGCCCAAGCCCAAGATGCTGCCCCCGAGACCTCAGGGCAACCCGACCCAAATATCGACATAGAATCCACTATCACCTTCAGGGTCCAAGCTACAGTCCGGGCCCTGCTCAGCGCCACGCCGATACCGTCGCCCACACCAACCCAGAGCGCCGTGATTCCCACACGAACTCCAGAACCAACCAGCTACACCACCCAGACCGGCGGCGCGTTCAATACTGCGCCCGCCCCCACTCCAACGAGGGTCGCCACAAGCACAACTGCACCGGGATCAACACCACTGCCAACTCGGTCGGCCGGTTGCGTGGCCGCTGCCGATGGAGTGAGGGTCTCCGCTTGGGTGGGTGGTATCAAGGCAGGCTCTGCGGTGGTCAGTTCCGGTGAGTACTCATTGTTGGCGGAACAGCCATCAAATGCATCGTTCTTCGGCAAGGCGGTGACCTTCATGGTCGGAAATTCCAACGCCGCTCAGACGATTCCATGGCAGCAAGGGGCCGCTACGGAATTGGCGCTGACCGCGCCGGGAGACGGACTCAGCCGCCACGCTCCTGAACAGATCGACACAGCTTCACCAAACGGCAGCCCCCTTGCTCAACCACTCCTTCCTCATGTCATCTTGGGCTCAGTATTCGTCGGGAATTGTTAGAAATCCCAGGATAATTTCCTGGCAATCCCTTCTTACTTTCTCGCCATTCCCGTAAATGTCTTTTGGCTATGACATTTGCTCGTTGACCCTCTGGATGAAAAGTTAGAACATATGTCCGCAATAAAGTTTTACTTGATGGCACATAGCGGCGTCTCGCAGCAGTTTGTTTCGGACTGGACGACCGCAGGAAACTGGAGGAGGGCGGCATCATGAGGATCTATTACAGAGGCTATGTCATAGACGAAGAAATCCGTTCCATCAGCTATTCGGTGTACGGCCAGCGTCCAGAACGCCCCGAGCTAACCGCCAGAAGCACTTCCCGCAAAGCCATGGAGTGGATCGACAACAACGTCAGACGAGACGCCATCCTGGGTGCGACAAGGACTCTGCAAATCACAGCCCCCTAGTCCACTACAACAATCACGGCCTTTTATTACGACTTATCGGGTTGCCACGAAGCTCCTTTGGCGGGAGAATGGGCGGACGCGGATGAACTGAAGAGGCTTAATTGATGGTGACCCAACCACAAAATGATGGACCCGCTTTTGGCGGGTCCATCTCTTTTTCCAAAGTAGTAGAACTTAGCTGGCCGGTACAGCCCAACATTCCCCAGTGGCCAGGGGATCCAAATATAGAATTTGAAAAGGTGGCAGAGGTTGAGAAAGACGGCTATTTTTTGCGTCGCTTCGCCATGGGGGAACACTCCGGAACGCACCTGAGCGCACAGTCTAGTTTTCAAGCCGGAGCACCAGGACACGAAGCCCATTCGCCCCAGGACTTGGTCAGACCGGCAATCGTCATAGACATCTCCGCCCAGGCTGAATCCAACCGAGACTATGCCCTGACCATGAATGATGTCCTGGATTGGGAGTCTGACCACGGCCCAATTCCCCTGGGTTGCTTAGTGCTGCTCCGCACCGGCTGGCAGGCCAAATGGACCAACCCAACCGATTACCTAGGCGGCTCCCAAACCGACCAACTCCACTTCCCCGGGTTCGGGCTGGACGCGGCCCAGTTGTTGCTTGAGGGCCGGGCCGTTGCCGGATTGGCAGCCGACACTGCCGGCCTTGAGCCGGGTACGGACACAGGTTTTTCTGTGAGCCGGTTGGCTCTGGATAACAGGCTAATCGTCATAGAAAACCTGACCAACCTGGACCAACTACCACCAACCGGAGCCCTCCTGGTGATTGGCTTGCTCCGGCTAGATGGTGGCAGCGGTGGCCCGGTTTCCGTTACTGCGTTAGTTCCCTAAGAACCCAACGCCGCTGAGATGCCGGCCTTGGCACAGTCTTCATCCTGTTGGCTTGTTTTATTTAAGAACCCAGTGCCGCAGCGATGCCGGCCTTGGCGCAGTCTTCATCCTGTTGGCTTGAGCCGCCGCCAACACCCACGGCTCCGTCGCATCCGCCGTTCCTGATGACCGGAGCTGCGCCTTGGCTAGGGATGCCGTGGCCGCCCTCTGCGCCCAAGATTCCCTTCATGATTGGAGACTCGGCCCGCTCTTGCAGTTCACCACTGGGACGACCAAATGCCGTCGCGGCAACTGCCTTGCCTTGAGCGCCGTACGCGCCGCCCCAGATTGCGCCGTCCATGCGGTTGAAAGCCAGCAGTCGCCCGCCGGCGTCACACACGGCAACGTTGATCTTGATACCAAACTCGTTGGCTTGGGCAATGGCACCGGCCACCATCTTGTTGGCTTCGTCTAGTGTTATGGCCATGATTCCCTCCGTATATTTTCACAGTTTCGATAGTCTGAAAAGATAGCCCATTCTAGCTCAGACCAACCCCTTCGCCAATAGGTCGTTAATCCTGATTGAAATAGGCACGGTGTTATACTTCTAAAGTAGCCTGATTCACAGCCGATTCCGTCATTAAACCACCGCTGGTAATTACTGCTAGAGCCTACCGATAGAGACTACTGCTGGAGAGTCCTTCCCACTGTGCTGACCAAACGTATAATCCCATGCCTGGATGTAGACGCCGGACGGGTTGTGAAAGGCGTGAGTTTTGTAGAGCTACGCGACGCCGGAGACCCGGCCGAATTGGCTGCTTTCTATGACAAAGAGGGCGGTGATGAGTTGGTCTTTTTGGACATCACAGCCAGCTCTGATTCAAGGGATACCATGGTGGATGTGGTCCAGCGGGTTTCGGAGCAGGTGTTCATCCCCCTGACCGTCGGTGGAGGTATCAGGGCCGTGGAAGACGTGCGCCGGATGCTAAAAGCAGGCGCCGACAA
>CAVODA010000263.1:0-3175 GCA_963694265.1 Dehalococcoidia bacterium | reverse complement strand
ATAAGGCCAACGCTGGCGGCACAGAAGGCCCCTACCACGCGTTGAACGACGTTGTATTGACCCGTGGTGAGGCGTCCAGAGTGGTGACCGTTGCCGGGACCATTGACGGCGCACCGGTGACGACCTTCCGGGCCGACGGCGTGATCATGTCCACCGCCACCGGCAGCACTGGCTACAACCTGGCCGTCGGCGGCCCGATCCTCGACCCGGAGTCGGATTCCCTTGTACTAAAGACCGTTGCCGCCCATATGGGTTTGAGTGCAGCCATGGTGCTTAGGGCTTCGGCGGAAGTTGGGCTGACTCTGGAAGGCTACCAACCTGCGATTTTGAGCGTTGATGGCATCATCGACCACCCGTTGGGTTTGGGAGACAGGGTGGAACTGAAACAGAGCCCTCACAAAGCGCGTTTCCTGCGGGCCCACCCATCCAACTATTTCTTTGGGACGCTGACCCGACGCTTGGGCTTCAGCATCCGTGGTCAATAAACATGCCAGAAAATGATTCACTACAATCTATAAAAGAAACAACCATTGGTACCGAGCGCATCTATGAAGGACACATTATCAATGTGCGCAAAGACTCCGTAGAATTGCCCAACGGCAAGACTGCGAGCAGGGAAGTGGTTGAGCATTCTGCCGCTGTATGCATCGTGCCGGTGGATGAGAACGGCAACGTGCTGCTGGTGCGTCAGTTCCGAGTTCCAACCGGTGGGCCGCTCCTGGAAGCCCCAGCCGGTGGCGTGGAGGAAGGCGAGGTCTCAGAAGAAGCTGTACTGCGTGAGCTTCAAGAAGAGATTGGCTACACGGCAGGTAAATTGCAGCATCTGGCCAGCTTCTGGGTGGCCCCGGGTTGGGCCACCGAGTTTATGCACGCCTACCTGGCCACTGATTTGATTCCATCCAGGCTCGACGCCGACGAGGACGAGAATATCCAGGTGGTTCGCCTGCCGTTTAATGAGGCGATCGCCATGTTCAAGACGGGCGAGATTCAAGACGGGAAGACCATCGCATCGATGCTCTTGGCCCAGCCCCTGCTGCCCTAGGAAATAAGCCGGGAAATAGGATACTAGATAGCGTTTGAACTTGGTTCATATAAAGGCTCCTTAGCTAACCAGCACTGATTAGACAGTTCGGTACGGTCAAAGCTGGATAGTTGGACTCCTTTTTTGTTATATTATGTGGCGGTCTTCGGCACATTCTTGGGGATGAGTCTTTGAGAATAGGCATAAACCTAAGACCAACCGACTGCCTAAGGCGAATATGCCTAGGTGAAATTGGAGGAAGTAGACAAGCATGCTCGAGCATGATGTCCTGGTAATTGGCGCAGGTTTGGCAGGAATGCGGGCGGCCATCGCCGCCCGTGCCAGCGGTGCCACCACAGCAATTATTAGTAAAGTGCATCCGGTACGCAGCCACTCAAACGCGGCCCAGGGAGGCATCAACGCCGCTCTGACAGACCGTGGTGACGAGTGGGAAGACCACGCCTATGACACCGTGAAGGGAAGTGACTTCCTGGGAGACCAGGCCGCCATTGAGGTCATGTGTAAGGCGGCCGGTCAAGCGCTAATCGACATGGAGCACTTTGGAGTCACGTTCAACCGCGACGACGAAGGGCGCCTGGGAACCCGGGCTTTTGGCGGTCAACGCCGCGCCCGTACGTTCTTCGTTGGCGACTTCACCGGGCAGGCTCTGCTCCACGTGATGTTTGAACAGCTCATCAAGTCCGGCGTCCGCCGCTATGAGGAGTGGTTCGTAAGTTCCCTCATCATAGAAGAGGGCAAGGTCTGCGGGGTGATGGCCCTGGAGATTCGGACCGGCCAGATCTATGCGATCAGGGCCAAGAAGGTGATTTTCTGCACGGGCGGCTTTGGCCGGGTCTTTGAACCCAGCACCAACGCCCTCATCTGCACCGGTGACGGTACGGCTTTGGCCTACAACGCCGGGGCGGAGCTAATGGACATGGAAATGGTCCAATACCACCCAACAACTTTGGCCGGCAGCGGAGTGCTAATCTCCGAAGCAGCCAGGGGTGAGGGTGCCTACCTACTTGATAAAGATGGAAACCGCTTCATGGAGAAGTACGCTCCCAACATGATGGAGCTGGCCTCCCGTGACGTGGTCTCCCGTGCCGAGCAAACCGAGATTAACGCCGGTAACGGCGTGGATGGCTGCGTCTTCTTGGACTGCCGCCACCTGGGCGAAGCCCTGATTATGGAGAAGCTCAGCCAGATTCGCGAGATCGGTATCGACCTTGTGGGTCATGACATGATCAAAGAGCCAATCCCGATTAGGCCCGGCATGCACTATGCCATGGGCGGCATCCGCACCAATGTTGACGGCGAGACCAATCTTGAAGGTGTCTACGCCGCTGGTGAATGCGCCTGCGTTAGCGTCCACGGTGGCAACCGTTTGGGTGCCAACTCGCTGCTGGACACGATTGTGTTCGGTGAGCGTTCCGGCAACCATGCTGCCGAGGCCGCCCGGGACTCTGAGTACGTTGAATTCAACGTGGACGAAGCCGTCCGCAATGAAGAAAAGCGTATCCAAGACTTTTTGGACCGGCCTCAGAACGGTGACCGGATCGCCTCTGTCAGACTGGCAATGGGCGAGTCCATGAACCGGAACCTGGCCGTATATCGAAATGAAGAGGGTATGAAAGAGACCCTTTCTGAACTCAAGGATATTGAAAAACGTTACGAGACTGTGCCGGTGGACAACAAGGGTAAATTGTTCAACACCGACCTGATATTTGCTCTAGAGTTGGGCTTCATGCTCGACTGTGCCACCCCCATTGCAATGAGCGCTCTGGATCGCAAGGACAGCCGGGGGGCCCAGGCCCGCACCGACTATCCGGACCGGGACGACGAAAATTGGATGAAGCACCTGGTGATCAAGAAGGGAGCCTCAGGACCGGAATTGTCTTACGCCCCCGTCAGTATCACCCAGTGGACTCCTGAAGAGAGGAAGTACTAACTGATGGACGTCACGCTAAACATAAAGAGATTTGATCCGGAAGTCGCTGATCCCCAGCCTTACTGGCAGGAGTTCACGGTTTCAATCGATGACAAGGGCACGGTGCTGGACGCCCTGATCAAGGTCCGCGAGGACAATGACGGAACGTTCAGCCTGCGTTGCTCTTGCCGCAGTTCAATCTGCGGTTCCTGCGCTGTCCGTAT
>CAVODA010000262.1:0-3178 GCA_963694265.1 Dehalococcoidia bacterium | reverse complement strand
GCACCTTTACCTGCATATCCATCGTACCGGTGGCAATGGCGGCCAAGGGTTACGGACGCGACAAACCTTATTGCACGGGAATAGTCACCCTTGAAGAAGGGCCACGAATCAGCGCCATGATCAATGGCGTTGACGGCACCAAACCTCAGGGCATTGAGACAGGAATGGCCCTAGTCCTTGATCCGGATAATTTGGACGAAGACGCACCGTCTTTAGCATTCAAACGGGCTTAATACCCGGCAGTTTTAAAAAGCAAAAAAGCCCGGTTCTTCAATTTTAAGAACCGGGCTTTTTAATTTTCGAGAATTAACTCAGGCTAATCGAAGCCGCGTGTTCCGACCCAGCCGTGGGCAGAGACGTCAATCATCTCGCCGTTAGGGCCGGTGTACTTGATCTCAACGTTGTCGTGGCGAGGTCCACCCATACCTACTCCCAAGGCCTTGTTGACCTCGTCCATGGGAGCAGAACCGGCGGCGGCCAACTTGGCTTCCACGTCTTCTAGGTCTTCAACTTCGAAGCCGATGTGGTGAATGCCGCTGTAGTCTTTGCCTCGTTCGCCGGCTACTGCGTCATTCTGGAAATTCAAGATGGCCATGTTGACGTTCCCGTCACTGAGAAAATAGCCTTGAGCGTTAGCGCTTTCCAACTGTGCAATCTCGCGCAGTCCAAAAACGTCTTTGTAAAACTCGGCGGTCTTCGCCGCGTCCTGAGTGGCAATGGCGATGTGCTTAATCTTAGGCATTTCGCAACCCCTCCTGTCGGTTTAAATTTGGCAATCCCAGAGTGGGGATTTGTGCAAGCAAAGATACCACGTTTGCTCTGACTGTGTCACTTTGGCGGGCCTGTTTTTCATGCCTGGCCGAACACGCTGGTTTACACCGTGGCCCTGTAATCCTACAATGTACGCTCTTAAGAGATTTTTTTGAGTATTTATCTGCCTCTGTGGCCTTATTAGAATCACGGCCCGGAGAAATAAAAACGGACACTGGCCCAGTATGAAAATCGCAAATTGCATCATCGACAGCATCGGTGTGGAGGACTGGGAGGCGGTCAGAAGCATTTACCAGGATGGCATCGCCACCGGCAACGCCACGGTGGAGACTCATGCCCCTGATTGGGAAAGCTGGAACAGTAACCACCGGCCAGACTGCCGATTAGTCGCCAGGGACGGCGATGAGGTGGTCGGCTGGGCCGCACTGAGTCCCGTTTCCACCCGGTCTGCCTACGCTGGCGTGGCTGAAGTCAGCGTCTACGTTTCAGAGAGTTCACGGGGTAGCGGCGTTGGCAAACTCCTGCTCAGCTCCCTGGTTTCAACCTCAGAAGCAGCCGGTATCTGGACCCTGCAAGCCATGATCTTTGTGGAGAATGAGGCCAGTATTGCCCTCCACTCGTCCAGTGGGTTCCGCTCTGTGGGCATTCGAGAACGGATCGGCTCGCTGAACGGCCAGTGGCGCGACACACTACTCATGGAACGCCGCAGCAACGTCGTGGGCTCTTAGAATAGGCGCTTAGTTTCAACCGCCCTACCGACCAGCCCGTCTCCACTGATTACTGGTCCGAAACCCACTGTCCTCTTACCCGTTAGGCTCCATGATAGAATGTCATCCGTTGTAAGCCTGCGCTATGCGGACGATTTTTAACGTAGCGCTCCTGCCAACCATCTCTGTTCCAAGTGCCCGAAAGACACTCTGGAATACCCCTGAATAACAGCCCGATAACACAGACGGAGGATGTACGCATGGCTATCCCCAATCGCATGAAATTTGGCGTCTTCATGGCTCCCTTCCATAGAGTAGGTGAAAACCCCACCCTGGCGTTGGAAAGGGACCTGGAGCTTCTACAATGGCTGGACGTCCTGGGCTTTGATGAAGCCTATATCGGTGAACACCACAGCGCAGGCTGGGAGACCATTGCGTCGCCCGAATTATTCATGGCCACCGCCGCTGAACGAACCCGCCACATCAGGCTGGGCACCGGCGTAACCAGCCTTCCGTATCACCACCCCTTCATGGTGGCCAACCGCATGGTTCAACTTGACCATCTGACCCGAGGCCGGGTGATACTTGGGTGCGGCCCCGGCGCACTGGCGTCTGACGCCATCATGCTGGGCATTAAGCCAGAGCGACAACGAGCAATGATGGAAGAGTCTTTGGACGCCATAATGCGGCTCATGTCCAGCCCGGAGCCCTACACCGTCAAGACCGACTGGTTTGAGATGAACGACGCTGTTCTGCAACTCCGACCATACCAGGATCCAATCGTCCCGGTGGCCGTGGCTTCCGTTGAGTCGCCGGCTGGCGTGACCTTGGCCGGGAAACATGGCGCGTCCGTGCTGTCATTGAGCGTACCCAGAGACACCATCCGCAAAACATCCCTGGCTCAACTGTGGGAGATTGCCGAGGAGACCGCCGCCGAACACGGCAAGACCATGCACCGGGAAGACTGGGGCATCGTCATGGGAATGCACTTAGCCGACAGTAAAGAGCAGGCCATCAAAGACATTAAAGAAGGCGCGGGCAACATCGTCACGGAATACTTCGGTCAAACGCTAGGAAACCCAGTGCCCGACGTACCCCGCGACCAGATTGTGGACTTCATGGTCGAGAAGAACCAATGGATTGTCGGAACGCCTGACGATTGTATTGCCGGTATTGAACGGCTCCAAGAGCTAACCGGTGGCTTCGGCAAGTTCATGATGCGGGTTGAAGACTGGGCACCCCGAGATAAAATTCATCGCAGCTACGAGCTCTTGGCCCGTTACGTGATGCCCCATTTTCAGGGAAGTGTGGCCGGTATCAAGATTTCCAACGAATGGACCGCCGAGCGCAGTGAGGCACTCCAGGCGAACCGCTACGTTGGTATCAAGGCCGCCACCGATCGGTTCGATGCCCAGAGGAACAAGTAAAGAACAATCAAAGGTAGCACCAAACGATCAACTAGCTGCCATCAAAGTAAGTGGAACTAAAAAGCG
Source organism: Dehalococcoidia bacterium (assembly GCA_963694265.1). Classification (GTDB taxonomy): domain Bacteria; phylum Chloroflexota; class Dehalococcoidia; order Lucifugimonadales; family UBA3495; genus UBA9611. The sequence continues at coordinate 207 of CAVODA010000262.1, read as the reverse complement.
TCCTGAATTATCGGGACGCTTTTTCTTTGAATCTTTGATTGACCTAGGTTCGTAGAATACTCAACGGTCTGTTATATTTTCATTAGGCAAATTTGTTAGTTTTGTCCAATTGCAGTTTGGGCGTACTTATTTCAGCTGGGCCAAGTTTTATTAAGCCCAAATTTCATTAAGCCCAAACTCCACGGCATGTTTCGGGTCAAATGCTCG
>CAVODA010000261.1:0-3189 GCA_963694265.1 Dehalococcoidia bacterium | reverse complement strand
TAACGTTCTGTTCCCCGTACTCAAAGGCCAGTTGCCGCACACTGTGTTCCAGGGCCGCTTTGGCGGTACCCATCACGTTGTATCCAGGATATACGCGTTGCGAGGCGTCGAAGGTCATGGCGACGATGCTGCCGCCATCGGTCATGAGCGGAGCAGCGTGGCGTACCAACGGCAGCAGCGAATAAGCGCTGACCTCAAGGGCGACTCTGAAACCATCACGTGAGGTGTCAGCAAATTGGCCGTCCAGATCTTCTCGATTGGCGTAAGCGATGCTATGGATCAGGAATGAAATGTCGCCAAACTCTTCTTTCAGACTTTGGAACACTTGGGCGATCTGTTCGTCGTCCGTCGCATCGCAGGGCAGGGTCAGAGCGCCGTCCAAAGTGGCCGCCAAGCCTTCCACTCGCTCTTTAAGACGGTCTCCTTGGTAGGTTAAGGCAATGCGCGCTCCGGCTTCGGAGAGAGCCTTTGTGATCCCCCACGCGATGCTGCGGTCATTGGCAACACCAAATACGATTCCTTTTTTGCCTGACAGGTCTATTGGAAACACCTGACTACCTCTCTAATACTCTGAATCTGCCATTGGCCCAGAAACTTCTGAACTAAACCCTAAGCGAAGTTCGGTGCCACTTGTTCCAAAAATATATCGAGTTGCTTCTCCGGTTCAAAGCTGGCGAAGCGCACCACCAAGGTCTCCGCGCCGGCTGAGACGTATTCTCGCATGCGATCGGCCACCCTTTCTGCGCCGCCGAACGGCCCCCAGCGTGTGCCCCAGATGTCGGAGCCGTAATATCCCGTTAGCCACTCTACCGCGTCGGCTTCAGCGGCTTTCAGGTCTGGGTTCATGTTCACGGTCATGTAGAAGGTCTTTTCAAGACTGGCAGGCTCCCGGCCAAACTCCACAGCCTTCTCATTTACTTGCTGGATGATTTGGGCGAACTCGTCTGGCGAGTCTGATATGGAGATGATTCCAGCGCCAAGTTGGGCCGCTCTCCTGATCTGGGCCGGACTCTGCGCGCGATAGTGAGTGCCCAGCAGGAACGGAATCCCAGCCGGATTAGTTGGAAGCGGCCGCATGAGGGCAGATTCCAAATCAAAGTCACGGCCGTGGAAATCGAAGGGTTTTCCGGAGCCCAAACCTTGGATGATTTTGACAATCTCTTCAAACCGGCGGCCGCGGCCTTTGGCGGGCACTCCCGCCGCATCCCACTCGCGCTTCTGGTCGTCATTGAACGCACCACCAACACCGGCCCCAATGACCAGTCGACCGCCGGATATCAGGTCTACTGTTGCCATAGTTTGAGCCAGCAGCACCGGGTGGCGTAAAGCCGGAAGCAGGACTGCTGTGCCAAGCCTGACCCTGTTGGTTCGGGCTGCCAACGCCCCAAGTATCGCCAACGGTTCCATGCGCGGTTTGGCCATCAAGCTATCGCCAACCCAAACCGAGTCCAAGCCTGCCTGTTCGACCATGTTGGCCAGGGCGATTATGCGGTCAATGTTGGGTGGCTGCTCGCCTCGCAGCAATAGACCGCGTGTGGGCAGCAATATTCCAAGTTTAACTTTAGTCATGGATGAAAATTACGCACCAATCTCAACGGCCAGCGCCAGCGATAAATGCCATTGGGTGATTAGATCTAGCTACCGAAATCCGGGCCACCCGGTTTCCGTTCTTCAGACAGGCGGTCCAATAGACCGGGTTCCATGTGCTGGAGCGTCTCCAAGTCGTCGACCACGTCCAGGTCAAATCCCAACCCTTGGCTGGAGTTGATTGCCACAGAGGTTTCGAGTCGGGCTGCTTGGGTCAGATGCTTCATGAAGCTGCCCTGACCCAATTCTGGTTCCAGCGGCACACCAAGAGGCACTAATATCGAGTTGGTGCCGCCGTCTCTCCGAGCCGGTGCCAGCGTCACATTGCCCTGCCTTCGGGAAGCCTGAATCATGCTGTGAATGTCTGCGGGTTTCAAGAAAGGCAGGTCACCGGCAACGAAGAGGGCGGATTTATCGCGTTCAAAAGCCAATGCGAAAGCCTTTTTTAGAGTGTCATTCAAGTCAACGCCGAGCTCTTCAAGGCATTCGGCGCCCAGAGATTCAGCCATTTCTCGGACTCGATCATCGCCGCCAACAACCCATACCGTATCTACTGAAGCTGCCTTGATGGCCAATATTACTCGTCGCAGCAAGCCCAAAACCAAGTCGGCCCGTTGTTCGGCCGTCAGGCTTTGGCTCAGCCGTGATTTGCCCAGTGCCAAGGGTTTCATTGGGACGATGGCGATTACGTTGTTGGGTTCAGTGACCATAGATGTTAAGCATTTATTGAGCGGCGTGGTTGAGACTAATCAGCCAAGGATAAAATTTCTTTTGCAAGAGCAATTCTATCCTCTGACGTGTTCATGATAGTTGATGTTACGAGAGGAGTTATACCCATTTCCTGAATCTGCGGTGCCAGTGCTTCGTCTTGAACGTCGATCACCAACACGTCACAGATGTCGCGGTATTCTCGGGCGACCTGCACACAGGATACCTCTTTGCCCAGCTCAGCCATGATTTTTCCGGCCGGGCCTTTCACTGCGTCCCCGCCAACGATTGGGCTGACACAGACCTTTTTTCCCGGAAATACACGTATCTTCTGACGAATCGCAGGCAAGGCCAGTATCGGGCCCAGACTTAGGTATGGGTTGGACGGGCACATAACCAGCATCCCGGCACTGGCCAGGGCGTCTTGGAATCCGGGAGATGCGGTGGCCGTAGCGGCACCCAAGTAGCGTACTTGGGTGATTTTGGGTTCTGCTCTGCGACCGACGAAATAACGTTGCATGGGTAACTCACCTTCGTCGGTTATGAGAACGGTCTTCACGGGGTCGTCACTCATGGGCACTACTAGCTGGGTAACACCCAAACTCCGATTTAGTTCATCGGTGACTTCAGAGAGGGTTTTGCCGTCGGCCAGTAATTGGGTTCGCCGGATGTGGGTTGCGAAGTCACGGTCGCCCAAGTTGAACCAAGTGTCTACGCCAAATTTCCCCAGCATCTCAAGGGCGGTAAAAGTGTCGCCAGCCACACCCCAGCCAGTCTCCTGATTGGAAAGACCGGAGAGCGTGTACATGATTGTGTCTAGGTCAGGTGATACGTGGAGACCATGAAAAGTGTCGTCGTCGCCGGTGTTAACACAAACGACCAATTGTCCGGGAT
>CAVODA010000260.1:0-3214 GCA_963694265.1 Dehalococcoidia bacterium | reverse complement strand
TTTTAGGTTCTGAATTTACTTGGTCAATTCAGGCCAGAAGCGTTCTTCTTTCCAAGGGTCGCCTTCGTTGTGGTAACCGCGCTGTTCCCAGAAACCGGGCAGGTCTTTAGGCATGAGTTCAATGCCATTGATCCACTTGGCGCTTTTCCAGGCGTAGATGCTGGGGACGATCAACCTCAGCGGCCAACCGTGGCTTGCGCCCATCGGCTCGCCGTCCTGTTTGTGGGCCAGTATCCCTTCTTCCATGGCCAAATCCAACGGCAGGTTGGTGTTGTAGCCGCCGTAGCAGTGGGCCATAACGAACTTGGCTTCAGGCTTAGGGCCGGCGGGGGCGATCAGGTCGGCAACGGTCACGCCCTCCCAGGTGTTGTCCAGTTGGCTCCACTGGGTTACGCAGTGGAAGTCGGCCACGGTGGTGGTCCACTGGAGTTGGGAGAACTGTTCCCAGTTGAGTGTGATCTCTTGCTCTACCAGTCCAAACACCCTGATCTCCCAGGTGTCTATGTCTATTTTCGGTTCGGGGCCGTAGGTGAGTACAGGGAACTTGGTGGTCAGGAATTGTCCCGGTGGTACACGGTCGCCCATGCCCTGGTCGGGTGCTGTCTTTACTTGGTCAGGTCTTTTCATCTATTAAGACTCTTGTTTAAGACTAAGTGGGCCATCTTGCCCCAGATTGCGAGTTTACCACCACTTCACCAGTGAAAAAGCGAAGTGTGTTTCCTGGGTGTTTTGAAAGTTAGGCATTAACGCGGATGCGTCCTGCGTTCTCTGCCGTGATTTCACCCACTATAACGCGAGTCTCCACACCGGAGATTTCCAGCTCTGACAGCAGTTGTTCAACCTTGTCTTTGGTAACTGAGATGAGCAGCCCGCCGGACGTTTGGGCATCGCACATCAGCAGTCTTTGTTGGTCAGTTAGGGCATCGTCCCAGTCCATTGAATCCTCAACGCCGTTCATGTTTCGGAAGGTGCCACCGGGCACAACGTTCTGTTCCAGCAGGTCCCACACGCCAGGCAGTATGGGCACATCGGAGGCGTTGATAACCGCGCCGACCTTGCTGGCCTTAGCCATGCCGCGTAGGTGTCCCATGAGCCCGAATCCGGTGATGTCGGTACAGGAGTTGATTCCCACCCGCATCATGGCCTCCGCCGCGCCCTTGTTCAGAGTGGCCATAACGTCTACGGCATTTTTGAGGATGTCGTCCGGAGTTATGCCCTGCTTGCAGCCGGTGGTGATGATGCCGGTGCCGATGGGCTTGGTCAGTACCAAGACATCGCCGGGTTGGGCGTTGGCGTTGGATACTTCTTTGCCGGGCTCTATTAGGCCAACCACGGATAGTCCGTACTTGGGTTCTGCGTCATCCACGGTGTGACCGCCAACAATCAGACAGCCAGCTTCAGCAGCCTTGTCATAGCCGCCCTTTAGAACGTCGCCCAGCATGTCCACGGCCAGTTCAGCGGGGAAGCCGACAATGTTCAGGGCTACCAGGGGCTTACCGCCCATGGCGTAAACATCGCTCAGGGAGTTCGCCGCCGCGATTACGCCGAACTCATATGGGTCATCGGTGATGGGCGTGAAGAAGTCTACGGTCACGATTATGGCCGTGTTGTTATCCAGCCGGTAAACGGCTGCGTCGTCCCCCGTGTCATTGCCCACCAGAAGATCCGGGTGGCTGACCATGGGAAGGTGCTTCAGGACCTGGACCAGGTCCTCTTGGCTAAGCTTAGAGGCTCAACCTGCGCAGTGGGACAGTTCAGTCAAGCGGACTTTGCTCTTGGCCATCCGGCATTTCCTCCGAGAAAATTGGGTTTGGGTTTAAATCGTTTTAATCAGGCGTGGTTAATCCGGCTGATTAGCTTTTCTTGTGGATTCTGTCAGCCGTGGTTAATCAGACTGACTAGGTTTTATTATAGGTAAGGATACATCAAAGGGTAAACGCACGGGAAAGGGTAGCCGCCCGAGCTGTTATTTACCCGGTTATTTGGCCTGGTTCTTAAACGTGGGCAGAACCTCTTTGCCGAACAGGTCAAGCTGGTCCAAGATGACTGTTTGCTCGGTACTCATCACAGAGGCGCCCACGTTGATCTCTTCCAGACCGGGATACCGATCCTGAAGCTCCATCAGTCTTTCGGTAACGCGTTCTGGAGGGCCAACCACCCAGGCTCCGGATTTGACGGCATCCTGCATGGTAGGCAGTCCTGCCAACCGGGCTTCTGAGCCACGGCCCAGCAAAGTTATCTGCTCGTCTGATAGGCCACGAACAAAGCCCAATGGGGCGAACATCTTCATGTTCTCTTCAAAATATTTGGTGGCGGCGTTGATCGCTTGTTCTTCAGTGTCGTCGATGAAAGTGGCGATTCCGATTATTAGGTCGCCGCCAAGTTCGGTCTCACGGCCATGCTTGGCCAGGGTCTCCTGCCACTGTTTGACCACATTGTCTGCTGCGCCGCCAGTGGCTGCTCCCCCGCCGATGATTCCCTTGATGCCGTGCTTGGCCATGAAGTCCATGGCATGCTGGCTGGCGCTGACCAGCGGTTGATAGGTCTGAACCGGCAGGTTGAGCGGACGGGGCACCAGGGTCAGTTCTTTAAGTGTGTAGCCACGGTAGGGGACTTCCGGTGGGAGTTTGTAGTGCTTGCCTTCATGGGAGAACGACTCCTCATTGAAGGCTTTCATGATGATCTCAACCTGCTCTTCAAAAATCTCACGGTTGGTGTCGTTGTCGGTGAGGGTGCTGGGCACGCCAAAGGTGTCTACCTCTCTGGAGTGATAGCCTCGGCCCACGCCAAAGATGACGCGTCCTTTGGTGAGAATATCAGCGGTGGCATAATCCTCCGCCAACCGCAGGGGGTGCCACATGGGATTGACGTTGAACCCGCAGCCAAACTTTAGGTTCTTGGTCAGGTGGGCCAGGTGCACGTACATCATCAACAGGTTGGGGATGCACTCGTAGCCCTCACGCTGGAAGTGGTGCTCGGCTGCCCAGAAAGTATCGAAGCCTAGTTCGTCCATTCGAACGGCAATCGCCTGGGCTTTGGGGAATACCGACGCCAGTTTCTCGTCGGATATCCAGCGGTCATTCACCGGGGTGGCGTCGTAGCCAATATCGTCTAGGTCAACGTGCCCGGCGTAGAGTGATCCGAATTTGGTGATCATGTGTTGTCTCCCGTTTTGGCTTCGGTCTTTGAGTTTAAAAACAATTTGGTGCTTACT
>CAVODA010000259.1:0-3218 GCA_963694265.1 Dehalococcoidia bacterium | reverse complement strand
TGGTCATCTCTGCCTTGATAATGCAGTTGTTCATGCGGGAACCAACCAGCCAGCCTTAATTAGGGCTATCTGATGCTAAAATGGGAACCCATGACTCAACTAGCCCAACCATATATAAACAATGCCTTCCCTAATGAGCATTCCTAATTGGCACAACTGACAACCACCGCCCCTCCGGTATTGAAACAAACCCGGTTTCTGGCAATCACTGGAGTAGGCTTGTTCCTCACCCAGACCGTCAGTATGATGCTGGCTCCGTTATTGGTCGCCATGGCCACCGAGTTCGATGTTTCAGTGGCGGCGGCGGGACAGTTAGCGGCGGTAACTTTTGGTGCCTGGGCGATCTCGGTAATTTCCGTAGGGCCAATTTCAGACTCATTTGGCCGCCGCCCGGTGGCGGTGATCGGAATGACTCTGCTTTCCATCAGCATTATCGCCTCTAGTTTTGCGCCCAGTTTTGTAGTTCTCCTGGGACTTCGCATAATTACGGGCTTGTCCGGCGGGATGATCCCCCCAAACAGCATGGCGGCTGTGGCCGATGTTCTGCCTGCCGCAAAAAGGGCACAGGCCTTTGGGTTCTTGATGGCTTTCGCATCTTTTTCATCAGTGATTGGAGTGCCGATGATTGCAGTGCTAGCCAGCGCCGGAGGTTGGAGGGTCCCGTTCCTAGTGCATGGATCCTTGCTGCTTTGCTGCGCGGTGCTCCAGTGGTTCTGGTTTCCCAAAACCTCGGCGTCTGCCAAGGGATCGTTCTCGTTCCTCTCACGGTACAAACAGATGGCCAGCATTAGCCTGTTCCGAACTGCTTTGATGGCCAACGTGCTACAGCGCATAGCCTTTTACGCCACCATCAGCTACCTGGCGGCCTATCTCATCAGTGAACACGGCATGGGTCTGGGCCAGACTGCCATCCCGCTGGCCATAGTTGGAATTGGAGTTGTGGTTGGCAGCACCATGGCTGGGTCCGTGGCAGGTATGACCCGGCGGGCCCAAGTTGTGGCCGCCTGCGCCGTGGTCGGTGGACTGGCGTCGTTCCTGATATTTTCCATTGACCTATCGGCGTGGGGAACGGTCGGAGTGGCCTTGATTGGCATCACTTGCATCAGCGTTGGCTGGCCGACGTTCTTGGCCATCAGCACTGAGATATCCGGCAACAACCAAGCCACTGCCGTCGGCATGCTGGGTGCCAGCAACCAACTGGGCGGGGTCGGCGGAGCGGCACTTGGCGGGGCTTTCCTTGCCGTCGGCAGCTTTTCTACTGTAGGACTTTTCTGCCTGGGCACCGTGTTAATCTCCACCGTTGTGCTCCAATTTGGCATGGGCACTCGCAAGACACAGGAGCTATCAACCTAGATGCTAGAGCACAATGGCTTACGCTGGGGCTACGTTTTTCTGAAGGCCTCGTCATATCTGAACACGGACGAATTCCAGGAACTTATGATCCAAGCGGTGGAGATGTTCTTGGCCGGCGAAACAGAGAGAAACGTGAAAGGGTCTGAATACGAAGGCCGACTTTTCACCGAGCAACGTTACGAACTCATTGGCACCATGGGCGGCCAGAGGTTTGACGCTGACATTGAAACGTCCCGGGGCCGCGACAAGGCTTCGTTCTTGGTCAATGAACAGACGAGTGGCGCCGGAGCCGCTATTTCATTAAATTAACGGACAACCCGGATTTAGCTGAGAACTCGACGCTCTCGCGTTGACTCCATTACTCGCCTCACCTACACTCCAAGCCATTCTGAGACCCAAGGGAAACCCTAAGGGACCCAGGCAAACTCCGTTGCAATGTCTCCATTTTTGTCTAAACGCCTTGCGAGGGAAGCATGACAAGTATCCGCGATTTCGTGATGTCCCCGGAGATCGGGCGAGTTCCTTCGTCCACGGTCCCATTGAACGCACAGGAAGAAACACGGTTCGAAGGTCTGGCTGAAGAAGCGGTCATGATTGACGTGCACCAACACCCGTTTGTGCTGCCCGAGGCCATGGACCGGTTCATCGACTTCCTCCGCACCAACCGCTATCACTGGGGCTTTGAAGCAGTGAAACACGGCGGCTGGTCCACCGTTACAACTTCCAACGTTTTTGGCGCGTTGCAGAACGCCACCGAGATGTCCTTCGTGGAATATGACGACGTTGCTCTCGAAGTCGGCATGATGCTGGCCGATGTGGCAGCACAGCCAGACGTGGTCCGAGTTGGCAACGCCGACGAGATTATGGCGGCGAAACAGTCTGGAAAAATTGGTTTCCTGCCAACCTTGGAACACCTGCCCATTGGCAACCGACTGGAGCGAGTCGACCAACTGCACGCCATGGGCGTGAGGCTCTCTGGCATCACGTACAACCGCAAGAACTACATCGGCGACGGAATGTACGAGCGCAACCCCGGCGGCCTGAGCGAATTTGGCATTGAAGTCATCCATCGCATGAACGACATTGGCATGGCCATTGACCTCTCCCATGCCTCCACGCCCACGGTGATGGACACAATCGAGTTCTCAAAAACTCCGGTGGTCTTCAGCCACAACGCCGCTTACACCCTGCGACCCAACCGACGCACCCGCAAGGATGAAGAACTTAAAGCCTGCGCTGACAAGGGCGGCTTGGTCTGCATCACCGCCGTGCCCAACGCCCTCAGTGACGACCCGGAACAGGACATCGAGTGTGTCCTAGACCACTACGATTACATGGTCAATCTAATTGGTGTTGACCATGTGGGCGTCGGCACCGACACGGTCATTGGCGACCACATGATGTTCCAGCACTACATGCTGGGCCGCGACCTGAGCGAGATGCCGGCACCCTATCTGAACGGTCTGGAGTCGCCCGCCGATGGCGCCAACATAATCAGGGGCCTGATCCGCAGGGGCCATTCTGACGAAGGTATCAAGAAGATTATGGGCGGAAACGCATTGGACTTTTTCCGCCGAGTATTGTCATAGATGGCAGAACCATTTGAGACCACAGTCGTGGGCAGCATGCCCAAGCCACCTTGGCTCTACCGCCAAGCGGCAATGGACGCCAAGGAATCGGACCACCACGGCGGCGGCGCTGATTGGTTGCTCTCCGGCCAAGCATTGCACGAAGCACAAAACGACGCCGTAAGACTGGCGATTTACGACCAGGAGACGGCTGGTGTCCGCGTCATCAGCGACGGCGAACAACGCCGTAAGTCTTACCTGACACACATCACTTCCCAACTTGGCGGCATCGACTAT
>CAVODA010000258.1:0-3230 GCA_963694265.1 Dehalococcoidia bacterium | reverse complement strand
GGTCTAGCCGCTAAGGAACTCCGGTGGTAGGTCGGCCAGGGCTGGCACCGTTAATACGGCGGTTGGGTGGTCGCGGGACATGGTCCGTTGGGTGTACCTATCGCGAAAGCTCTAATCTCTGGTCAAAGTCAGCAGGCTTGCTGATATCTCAGAGGGTTGTCAATCCAGGTTCAGTTGGCCGGGCAGCGCATCGATCCGCATTGCGCCGTCGTTAGCCAGGGGCAACCGGCTCAACTGATCCCCCACGGTAAATGTAATTGCGGCCCCGTCAGTAACTAGGTATTGCAGACTTTCTATTGATGAGGTTGATGGCGGTGCCTGTTCTACGTCTTCTGCTTTTGCCGGTTCCGGCAGCGATAGCTCGCCACTCTCAGAATCGCATGAGTCACCATCCCGATTCCAACGGAAGCGGCAATGATCAGCAAATCCGGGGCCGGCCATTTGGACGCAGGCAAAGAAAGCCGGGGTAGGCTTGGTACCAACATGCCCGACAAGATAAAAACGATGGCCGCCAGTGGGATGGTAAACGACGCCAGACTATCCACCGATACATTGCCAAGCAGCGTAGCGGCCACAACAACCACAAAGCCCATCGCCAGACCGCCAAGATATTACAGCAAGCGCCGTTGGCTGGTGGCCAAACAGTCCCGCAGCAGACCGGAAGCGATTCCGACTATCAGGACTGATATCACTACCGTGACAGTGTTGAAGACATTATCCACCGATGACCGCAACGGCAGTGAAACCAAGGCCGCTACGATGGCCACAATCGACCCGGCAACCAGACCGTTTCGAAGATTTAATGCTCCTTTCCGATTTAGCACCCACAATAGTCTCTGAATTGTAAGGAAGTATGAAGGCCGGCAGTTTTAAACGGCCTGGTCTTGGTTTGGTCTGTTTGGCGGTTTAGATGACGTGATCACAACTCCGCCGATGAGGGCTAAGATTGCAAAAGTCAGGAAGGCGACTTTGTAGCTGCCGTTGATGTCGAAGGCTAGTCCGGATAACAGAGGGCCAATGGTCTGGCCCACCTGCACCCCAGTCTCACCGACTCCCCTGATGCTACCGATGGAACGCCGGCCAAAGTAAGACGCGTAGGCTACCGGGGGAATGACATTCCCTCCGGCTGCGACAACTCCGATAATCGCAGACACAGCAAAGGCGGCAATCAGAGAGTGTACCGCCAACAGCAGCATGGTTGAAATCGCGCTTAACACCATCAGAAATGCCATAGCCCATCGGACCGGTGTCCGCTCGATAATTGCACCCCAGACCAGACTCCCTACTCCACTGACGATACCGTTGATGGTGATCGCAGAAGCCACTACCGTGATACCCAAACCTCGGTCTTGGTAGAACGCGCCCACATGCACCGACACCCCGGCTTGAATCATAAATAGGACACCCACCACTCCCACCATAACCCACATGGGTTTAGTGGCCATGGCTTCCCGAAGAGTCCAATCGACTTCGACTGGCCCTTGCCTAGACTGAAGGTCAACTGTTATTGGATCAGACGAAACTGCAGGCAGTCCGTCGGGTTCCAGTCCGATATCTTCCGGACGGTCCACGATCAGCAAGGCTGAAGGGAGCACTGAGACAGCCAGTACTGTTACTCCCAAAGCGATCCAGGCTGCGCCAATACTCCAATTGGAGAGGGCCAATGACGCAATCTGTATGCACACGATGCCGCCGACTGCACCGGAGAGGTAGAGGAACCCGATAGCCCGCCCGCGCTTTTGTATGAACCACCGGGACACCACTGCCCCTGAGCCGATCTGAACGGGGACGTGGAAGATGATTCTGCCAATGGCGAATCCAAGGTAGAAAAGGATCGGCACAGTGGCCCAGGCAAGGGAGATAACCGACACGCCCAGAATAAGCATGCTGACCGTAAGAATCATGCGCGCGCCGTAACGGTCCACAGCCCAGCCAATCACCGGAGAGAGAAACATGGATGCAACCGCACCGACACTAACTGCGCCAGCTATCAGGGTTCGACTCCATCCAAATTCCTCGGATATAGGTGATAGGAATATACCCAGCACAAACACAGAGGGCGCCATCCTAGCAAAGACTGTGGTGCCGGCGGCGAACACCACAACCCATCCGTAATAGAAGGGCAACCGCGCACTGAGATACCTGGCGATCACCAATGAAATATTATTCAATATCCACTTCTATCTGTAACTACCTCATATTTCAAAACATGAACCAGATTGTTTAATTCAAAATAACTAAATAAAAGGCCCTCAGAGTTGTTCTGAGGGCCTTTTTAGCGCTTAGATTCAAGTGAATGGTGCGCTTGGCGGGATTTGAACCCACGACCCCTGGCTCCGCAAGCCAGTGCTCTATCCGCTGAGCTACAAGCGCATTATTAAGCTGTTTGCCATTGACTTTCGCAAGTCAGGGGAGCGGAAGCTTGTTGTTGAAAGCTTTGGCCATTAGCTTGGTTGGTGCCGAGGGTGGGATTTGAACCCACACATCCGTAAGGACACTGCGCCCTGAACGCAGCGCGTCTGCCGTTCCGCCACCTCGGCACTAGGGAGCCAGACTAAAATCCCAGATCAACCACCTAGACTCTAGGCCGGACTCGTACGGCCCCAGACAGCATGGTGGGCGATGGAGGGGTCGAACCTCCGACCTCCTCGGTGTGAACGAGGCGCTCTAACCACTGAGCTAACCGCCCGTTGCCTTTGGGACAAGGTAGATTATAGGCACAGCCACGCTCATGCGCAACCCAGACAGCGGTATTTTAATGACGAGCGGCGCTGACACCGACGTTGCCCGTGAAAACTCGGCGTTCAATTCCGAACAGCGATGCATAACGGGTTCTTGCTAAATTCTTACAAACTGATTTGGATTTAATCCAAGAATTTGCTAATTGATGTTGGTACAAATTCATACTTATAAGTGGCCGCGAGTGTAAACTTAATCGGGTTGAATAGAACCTACTAGCATTGGTCTAAATGTGCTAATCCAGGATAAAAACAAGAATTCCGACGGGAGAATAAAATTATGGCAGGCGAAAAACAAACTATTGAGATTGAACTGAATACCGATCACTTATCTTTCATGCGTATGATGAAAGATAATTACGAAATACGCACCGAAAGCAAGGTAATGCGGATAATCATGGATTACCTTCAAGAAAATGAAGACGTCCACGACACTGTGTTTGGCGAGAGGCGCTGCCTAAGATGTGGGTAAGATAGGTCGCCACGGTAGAG
>CAVODA010000257.1:0-3236 GCA_963694265.1 Dehalococcoidia bacterium | reverse complement strand
GTTGTTAAATGGGGTCGATTGGGTAGTGGTGTCTATTCCAACCGGCGGATCTTTGGCAACTTAAATGCCGCTGCAACGGTTATTGCAGTGAGGGCTGCGCCGTTGACCAACAATGCGCCCGGCGCGCCCAGAGCCGAGGCCAGTGCGCCCACGCCCAGATGCCCGACTGGGGCAACTCCAATGCTTAAGACCCATGACCCCATTGCTCTCCCTCTCTGCTCGTCAGAGACGTTGGACTGCATCAACGTCTTGTAGAGGGTGTCCACCGACATGGCGCAGGCGTTGACCGCCGCAAGCACCACGATGAACATGACCAATGCTGATGACAGCGAGAAACCCATCAGACCAACGCCAAACCCAGTGGCAATGATGAACATCAGCAGGCCTTTGCGCCTGAAGTCCCGCAAATTGGCCAACAACGCCAAGCCCATCAATCCGCCAGCCTGTCTCACGGCGGTCAGGTACCCCAGGCCCACCGGTCCCACGTGCAGCACCTCTTTGGCGAATACCGGGAGCAGTGTCATGTGGGTGAAGCCCAGCACCTCAGTGATAGAAGTTAGGCACATTAAGATGAATATCACCCGGTTTTCTCGGAGGAAACGGACGTACCCAGCCAGGTTGTGCAGCACCGATTCACGTTCCGGCTGTCCGGTCGTGGCAGATTTGCCGATAATCAGAAGCACCGAGGCAGAACCCACGTAGCTTGCTGCTATTGCCAGATACTGCCACCCCGGACCAACCAACTCGATTAATGCCCCGGAGATTAATGCACCAACGATACCGCCAGACTGCATGGCCATCTGGTTCAGAGACAGCCCGTTCAATGCGTGCTGAGGGCCAACAATGTCATAGGTGTAGGCGTTTCTGGTGGTAAGGGTAAAGGCGAACACACAACCACCGGCGGCGACCAGTACCACCACCAACCAGATGGGCGGGTCGCCGGTTATGAGAATCACAGCCAAGACCGAAGCGACGGCCACTCCGCCGAGGGCACTAAAAAGCAAGAATAATCTCCGTTCTAGCCAATCGGCCATCGCTCCGGAGAGGATTCCCAAAAAGAACAAGGGTGCCATGCGAGCTGCCGCCGCAACGCCAACCATGAAAGCCGAGCCGGTGATGTCAAACACCAACCAGCCCACGGCCACATGTTCCATGCCGGTTCCCAGGGAGTAAAACAGGGTTGAGGCCCAAAACAGCCGGAAATCTCTAAAGCGGAAGGACGACGCCCAGGCGCCGGCATATATGGAGCGGGGGATCAATTCGCCATTCCCTGCTGCTCCAGCCTGCTATATACTCGCCGTTGCCCGCCAGCGTCCATTTCAGGCAGCGCCGCCAGCCATAAGGAGTCAAAAACCATCATGAAGTTCGCCCTATTTCTCCCAGCCTCTTGGGCCGACAAGGACACGTCTCACCAGAGCCGGATCTACGGAGAGATCCTGGAGCAGGCCCAATACGGCGAGGAATTGGGATTCGAATCCCTCTGGATCGCCGAACACCACTCCAGCCGTTACGGGATATTCCCCTCATTGATGCCAATCCTTTCCCATATCGCCGCTCAGACCAAGACTATCAGGCTGGGAGCCGGGGTCAGTGTTCTGCCGTTTCATCACCCAATCCGGCTGGCTGAAGAAGCGGCCATGGTGGACTTGCTTAGCAAGGGCAGGTTGAACTTAGGGGTTGGTCGCGGTTCGGCTGATTATGAGTACGGGAACTTTAAGATCGATTTCGAGTCGAGGAACGATCGCTTTCGCGAAGTCCTAGATATTATTCTCGGATTATGGACCACGGAAGACTTCACCTACCACGGCAGATATTATCAGGTGGACGGAATCACTATCGCCCCACGGCCACTGCAGCAGCCTCATCCCCCGGTGCACGTGGCCGTTTCCCGCACCGCCGCCAGCATCGACATTGCAGTCGAACGGGGTTTGCCAGTCCTAACTACCTACGCCACGCCGTTGGACGACACGTTGGCCCTGATGAGCCTTTACTCTGAACGGTGCGAGGCCGCCGGTAAAGAGTCCAAGATGGTTGAGATGCCATTCTTCCGCTTCACGTACTTGTCTGAAGACGAGAAAGAAGCCAACGCCTACCCGGAAAAGGCCATAACCTGGGTGCGTGATCTCAGCGCGTACCGGCGCACGATAACACAGGGTGACGAGATCAACATGGACTTAGAGCTATGGAAGAAGACCCGGCCCGACGAGCCACGGAGTTACCAGTCGGAGATCGACAATAACTACTTCTGCACTCCAGAACAGTGCGTAGAGCGTATCGCAGGACTGCAGAGAGACCACGGCATCAATTACTTTGGGGCCAACTTCGCCTTTGGCAGCATGGAACACAGCAAAGTGATGGCGTCCATGAAATTGTTCGCAGAACAGGTCATGCCCAAGTTCCAGTAGCGATTCGGATTGCTGGGCCTCGTTGACCTGTCACCCTGAGAGAAGCGAAGGGTCTCGCTGGTCTCAGCCATGACTTTCCATTGGCAACGAGATTCTTCGGCGGTGGCCTCAGAATGACAGGGATGGGGGAGTCCCTCACGAAACTCCCGCTAATCCTGAGCCCATCGAAGGACCAGGAGCCGCATAAGTTATGCCGCTGCCAGTTCCTCAACCGTCAATTCAGGCATGCCTGCGCTCCAGTCTGGGTCTCGCAGTTCCAGTTTGTTGCCGCTGGGGTCAAAGAAGTAGAGTTCCCGACCCGTGAAGAACCCTTGGGCACGGTGAACCAAACCATCAATAGGCACTTGGCGTTCCAAGAACAATTTGCAGGCCTGAACCAGAGTCTCGTGGCTGACTGTGAATGAGTGGTGGACGTGCTCCTCGGACTGCTTGGCAACGTCTACCGGGTTCTTGCGTTCACAGAGCAGAATCATATGCTCGGCAACCTTGTAACAGGTCATCCGTGAATTCCCCAGCCGACCCACATACTCCAAGCCCAAGAACTCTCCGTAGAACTCTTCAGACTCCTCCAGGTTGTTAACCGGTATGGACCAGTGGGTCACGTCCTCTATGTTTAGCAGTCCCATTTAAGCCTCCAAATTCGTTATGAATCCAGATACTGAAAACTCGTTTCCAGGTTGTTGAAAACATCAGAGTGGGAGGGAATCTCCATGATTGCCGCTCCGGCGTAACCCTTGGCGTCCAGGATTTCCCGCATCTTGTGGCAATCCAGGTCGCCGTCGGCCACCGTCGGAAGAGTCTCACCGGCTTTTATCTGCTTGAAATGGACAA
>CAVODA010000256.1:0-3242 GCA_963694265.1 Dehalococcoidia bacterium | reverse complement strand
TCGCAGGGAATGGTGAGCAGGGTCACACCAGAGACGGAAGACGGCCAGGGCGGAGCAGTGAGCTATGTTCGCCTTTCGACCTGGTCTATCACAACGAGACCGTCTACATCGCCATGGCCGGGATACATCAACTATGGTCGTTGGGCTCAAAAGATGGCCTGGTTGGGCCATTTGCCGGCAACGGCGGCGAGGCTATCACCGACGGACCTCTGGCTTCCGCGCAGCTAGCCCAACCCTGCGGCCTAACAACTGATGGCGTGAAGCTCTATTTTGCCGACAGCGAGACCAGTTCAATACGTTCGGCGGACATTGATCCTAATGGCAACGTGCGGACGATAATCGGTCTGGACTTGTTCGTGTTTGGCGACGCTGACGGCTCAGATCATCATGTGCGCCTGCAACACCCTATTGGCATCACCCACTACGACGGCGTCCTGTACATCACAGACACCTATAACCACAAGATCAAACGGGTTTTGCCGGTGACACGCAGCGCATTCACGGTGTTGGGCACCGGCTCAGCAGGCCACATTGACGGCCCAGCCCTGGAAGCGCAGTTCTCTGAACCCAGCGGCATCAGTTTCGCCAACGGCAAGATGTACATCGCCGACACCAACAACCACGCCATCCGCGTCGCCGATATCGAATCAGGGGAAGTCACAACCCTGGAGATCAAGGGACTTTAGCGTGTTACCCAGCATTTCGTCACACTCGAGGGGCGAGATTTATAGGGGCGGGTTTGTAACCCGCGCTGCAGGGGTAAAACCAACCGTCGGGAAACGCTAGACCAGCTGTTATCGCCCAACAACTGCCATGGTGTCGAACGTGTGGATTCCTGCCTTCTAGGGAATGACGATGGGGTGGAGAAAAACCTGGATTTACCCAAATATAACATGGGATCGGTGGCACTCAGGGATCTTAAATACCCGCTCGTCCTGAACCTGTCGAAGGGCGCTGGTAGATCGTATTATTGGTGCGAAGTTGCTTCAACCCGGGCGGTGGTTCGACAGGTCCGATAAATCGAGACTCTCGACATCCGGTCGGAACTCACCATGAGCGGGGTGCCGACGAATCTCAGGGCGTGTGGTGAATTTGTTTGCGCAGTGGGTTTCTGCCTTCACAGGAATGACGGACTGGAGGGCGAGATGAGGTTAGCCAGCTACTCTGGTTCTTGGCGATGAATCACTAGGATGCGGTCCATGCCCGCCAGGTCTTTCTCTACGCTGGTTGTGCCCTTGGGGAAGTGTTCCATCGCTAGTTTCGCCACCACGGGTATCTGCTCCGGATCCATCTCCAGCAGCATGATGCCGTTGTCCTTGAGCTTGTCTTCGGCTTGCACTAAAAGACGCCGGATCAAGTCCAGGCCATCTGCCCCGCCGTCCAGGGCCAATACGGGCTCCTGCTGGACCTCTGGTTGTAGTGTGGGGATTCGGGCAGTGGGAATGTATGGAAGGTTAGCCACAACCAGGTCTACGGGTTCTGGAACAGCGTCCAGAAGATCGCCGATCACCAGGGTGACCCGGTCACCCACGCCGTGGGCCCTGATGTTGTAGGCTGCCACGTCCAACACTGCATCGGCCACATCCACCGCGAATACCCTACCTGCCGGAAGGTGAATTGCCAGGTTGATGGCGATGGCCCCGCTGCCGGTGCCAACATCGGCTATTGTCAGATCACGAGACTCCATGCCCATCATGGCCATGAACAGGGCATGTTCCACCAAGCCTTCTGTCTCGGGACGGGGAATCAACACAGCTGGGGTCAGCACAACATTGATGCCGTAGAACTCGCGTTGACCCAGGATGTAG
Source organism: Dehalococcoidia bacterium (assembly GCA_963694265.1). Lineage (GTDB taxonomy): Bacteria > Chloroflexota > Dehalococcoidia > Lucifugimonadales > UBA3495 > UBA9611. Next base: position 1,434 of record CAVODA010000256.1, on the reverse strand, counting down.
GCTAATGGTTCGCGCTTATAACGACGTTCCAGCTTCTCGTCTAGAGCGCTTTGTTGTTGTCCGGTAACCTCTGTTTCCTGCTCGGAGAAGATGCTTTGCCGAGGCATTCGCATCACGCTCATAACCAGGACTTCAGCCTCAAGTCTGGCGTCGGGGATGCCAGCGTCTTCCAGGTTTTTATGGGTATCTTGAATGACGGTACGTAGCACTGCCATAGACGTATCCCTATCCTAATAAAGCCAAATTTAAGATTTCAGAGAATCGGGTGTTCCTCGATGGAGACGCACCACTAGGAGTTTAGCGCGACATGGAGACACCACAGGGGTGTTTAGCTGGTGGCTTCTGCTAGGAGACGTTCTTCTTCCCAGGCGCTGAGGCGGTCGAACATATCCTCTAAGCCACCATCCATCAGGCGGGGGATGCCGTGGAAGTTAACATTGCTGCGGTGGTCGGTTACCCGATCCTGAGGATAGTTATAGGTACGAATCTTCTCAGAACGATCGGCACCGGCAACCTGAGAACGACGGGCCTCACTGGCCTCGGTGCTTTTTCGTTCCTCGTCCGCCTCAAACAAACGAGACCTGAGCATGGACATCGCCCTTTCTTTGTTCTTGTGCTGGGAGCGTTCGTCTTGGCAAACCACGGTTAGGCCTGATGGCTCATGGACAATACGAACGGCGGTGGCAACTTTGTTTACGTTCTGCCCGCCGTGACCACCAGCGTGGAAGATGTCTATCCGTAGTTCGTTGGGGTCAACCTTGAGTTCAACTTCATCCACAACAGGCAGCACCACCACGGTGGCGGTTGAGGTATGAATCCGGCCTTGGGTCTCGGTGTTGGGGATTCTTTGAACCCGGTGGACACCGCTTTCAAATTTCATGCGGCTGAAAACGCCCTTGCCTTCCACCTGGAAAACTATCTTGTTGAACCCACCAACCTCTGTAGGGTTGGAGTCCATTACATCTACTTTCCAGCCTTGGTTGACGGCGTAACGGGAGTAGGCCCGATAGAGGTCGGCAGCAAAAATACCGGCTTCTGCGCCACCGGCGCCCGCCCGTACCTCAATGATTACATCTCTTTCGTCGTTGGGGTTTTGAGGAAGCAGGGCCACCCGCAATTCCTGGGTTAGTTCTTCTAGTTTTTGCTGGGCTTCCGCCAACTCTTCTTTGGCCATAACGACCAATTCCTGGTCTGAACCGCCCCGAATCAAAGAATTTAGGTCTTCAATCTCATCTGAAATCTTCTTATACTTCTCGCCGATAACTACCAGGTTTTCCAAGGATGCTCGTTCTCTGGCCAAGACCTGGACACGACCAAAATCAGCCGCAACCTCAGGATCACCCATGGAATCTTCAATCTCATGGTAGCGCTTAATTACCGGGTCTAGTTTGTCGAGCATGTTGGCCATGTATGTACTTCTATAGATAATCGACG
>CAVODA010000255.1:0-3243 GCA_963694265.1 Dehalococcoidia bacterium | reverse complement strand
CGGCGGCAATGCTGTTAGAAAATCGTACCGGAGTTCGGTGCAGGCTGTGTTCCAAGACCCGTGGAGTTCACTGAACCCACGCATGCGGGTTAAAGACATCATCGCCGAGCCAATGGTCATCAACTGGAACATCACCAAGGCAGAACAACAAGCCCGGGTGATGAAACTGCTGAATGACGTGGGCTTGAACGAGTACCACTCCAACCTATTCCCCCATGAGTTCTCCGGTGGACAGCGACAACGGCTGGCCATTGCCAGAGCGCTGGCCTTGAACCCAAGGGTGATTGTGCTAGACGAGCCTGTATCTGCCTTGGATGTGTCCATCCGAGCCCAGATTATGAACCTGCTCAAGGACCTGCAGGCAGAGTACAACGTAGCCTACATGCTCATTGCCCATGACCTAGCAACGGTACGCTACATGTGTACTTGGGTAGCAGTGATGTACTTGGGACAAATAGTGGAGCTCTCTCCGGTTCAGGAGCTGTACAACAACCCGTCTCATCCGTACACCAAAGCTCTGATGTCGGCCGCGTTGCCTTCGCATCCGGACACAGAACAGGAAGAGATTATCCTTCAAGGTGAGGTTCCCTCGCCTCTGAATCCGCCGCCTGGTTGCTATTTCCACCCTCGTTGCCCCGCTGCAATGGATCGTTGCTCCGTGGAAATTCCCGCGGTCAAGGAAATCGCCGAAGGGCACACACTAACCTGTCACCTGTTCTAGATTTCCGCAAACTAATTAGGAACACCAAAACCGGGAGGCAACACCTCCTGGTTTTTTTATTTCCAGAGAGTCTGGTGCTAAAATCTTTCCCAACACCAATTTATTCATCGTTTTAGGATCAATTCAGAGACCACCCCGTAATTAGACGAGATTATGCCTACAACCACCAAGAAACGGGCACCCAGGACCAAGAGCAAAGCCGACGTTGCGCGCATCATCGAAATGATGACTGAGCAATACGGCCCTTTTACGCACGAGGCGCGTCTTCCTCCCACCGACGAAATGGTCTTCACAATTCTCTCCCAGCACACGTCTGATATTAACTCTAGTCGCGCCTATCGCAGCCTGATGGAGACGTTTTCAACGTTGGAAGCTGTAGCTTCAGCAGATGTCGCAGACATTGAGAAAGCCATCGCTCTAGGTGGACTAGCCAAGGTCAAAGCTCCTCGGATCAAAGCAGTCCTGAACAAGATACTTGAGTTAAACAACGACGAACTGGACATTTCGTTCCTACGGGAGATGCCCCTGAATGACGCCAAGGCGTGGCTGCGTCAGCTCCCGGGTATCGGCCCAAAATCTGCGGGAATCGTGCTAAGCTTCTCTCTAGGCATGCCAGCCATGGCTATAGACACCCATATCTACCGGGTGAGTCAACGGCTTGGCGTGATTGGCCCCAAGGTGACCGTGGACAAAGCCCACGAGATACTGGAAGAAAAGGTTGAGCCGGAAGAAGTTTTCAACTTTCACGTTTCTTATATCAACCACGGGCGTCAGGTGTGCAAAGCCCTACGCCCATTGTGCCCAGAATGCGTGGTAGGCGCGCTCTGTCCATCCAGAAAAAAGTTCATGTCCAAAGCAGACCTGGCCGCTCTGGCCGCCCAAGAAGAACAATCATTGGCCGGAAGCCCCGGAGCACCCATGCCCCACCTTCCGCAGCCTGATGCCTAGCAAATAAAACCCCCAAGACAAAGAGTAAGCGAAATGAAAGTAGGGATCATCAACATCACTGGTTACGCAGGCAGCGAACTGGCCCGCATTCTGTACCGCCATCCTGAGGTGGAAGTCACTTCAGTCACCGGTAGGAGCGCCGCCGGCCAGCAGTTGAATGAGGTATTTCCCCACTTAGCCGCCATGAACATGACCATTGAAGCTGAATTAAGCGGCAGCCTTGATATGGTGTTCTCTGCGCTCCCGCACAAGGCCAGCGCCGAAGCCTGTATACCGGTCCTGGAGCAGGGGGTAAAGGTTGTGGACATCAGCGCCGATTTCCGGCTGAAACAGGCTGATGAGTACACAGAATGGTATGGGGTGGACCATCCAGACCCTACTTACTTGGAAGAGGCAGTCTACGGCCTAACGGAACTGCACCGGGACGACGTTGCAAATTCACGCCTGGTTGCCAACCCTGGCTGCTATCCCACCAGCGCCATCTTGGGCCTGGCCCCTGCGGTGGCTGGCAAGATTATCACCCAGGACATCATCGTTGACAGCAAATCGGGCGTGTCGGGCGGCGGCCGCAGTCTGACCATGACCAACCACTTCTCAGAGGTCAACGAAAACGTCTTTGCCTACGCGCTAAAAGGGCATCGGCACTTACCAGAGATCACTCAGGAATTATCTCCGCTGTCCGATAAGCCGTTAAACCTGACTTTTTTGACCCATCTGATTCCCATGACCCGGGGAATCTTGAGTTCCTGTTACGCAACACTGACCGAGCCGGGAAACTGGACCGGCGATGAAGGCCGGGACAAAATATTAAACCTTTATCGCGATTACTACGCAGACGACCCGTTTGTCCGTGTAGTATCCACTCCTCCCCAGACCAAACAGACTTTGGGCAACAATCTGTGTCTTATTCACCCATCTATTGATGAGCGCACCGGTCGATTGATTGTGATTAGCTGTCTGGACAACTTGGTGAAGGGCGCCGCCGGACAGGCCGTACAAAACATGAACCTGATGTGCGGGTTTCCGGAGGAAACCGGGCTAGAAGCCCTGGCGGTTTATCCGTAGGCCTTAAATCAGCCCAGAGAGTCGTCAACATTGTACTTAACACCAAAATCTGGCTGTGCCTAGGCAATAGCCGCCTAGCTATAGTAGAATACGCCTGTGCCCCGGTCGTCTAGCCTGGCCTAGGACGCCACCCTTTCAAGGTGGAGATCATGGGATCGAAGCCCATCCGGGGTACCAAAAAGCAAAACAAACCCCGCAGTTAAAGCTGCGGGGTTTTTATTTGCCACATTTCTAGGATCAGTAAATATCACTCTTTCTTGGGGAATTGACCTGTATCTGCTAATTGATTGGCAGGGCTCGTCAGATATTTCTTCCGGTTTGTCGGCTTGTAGATCGGGTTTTCTCCCTCAAGCCGTGACACTGCTGTTGATGGTTTTCAACTAGGAACTTGTAGCACTCCAAGATTTTCTCGTACAAGCCCAAGCCAGAGGTCCCTCCCAGCAGGTTCTGCCACCAATTACCTTCGGCACCCACGCCCTCGTCATAGAAACCTCGCCTGTGCGATTCCA
>CAVODA010000254.1:0-3246 GCA_963694265.1 Dehalococcoidia bacterium | reverse complement strand
TCTGGGAGGGGTTCAATCTAAAGACAGTACGGGTGAACGGAATTCCCGTCCCTCCGGAAGATGCTTGCGCCGGTTTTTCTACTGAGTACGTTCAGGACGAAATCCTGCGATTGTTCGATGATTTCATGATTTTACTCGGCCCCTAGCCACGTGTCTTTTTAGACAGCCAACCCTGCTTGGGCTAGAATGCCTGCAATCTGATTCAGGCGGGAGGTTGACCATGTCGGGAATTTGGCCCGGTGAGACCCAATGTGTAGCGATGCTTGGCTTTGACATTGACGGTGTATCGTCATGGTTAAACCGTGACCCGTCGTTCAAAGACCACCCCAGCCTCATGTCCATGGCCGAGTACGGCCCATCCGTCGCCACTCCAAGAATCCTGGACATGCTGGACGCCCACTCCGTCCCAGCCAGCTTCTACGTGCCGGGATTCGTGGCCGAGACCCACGAAGAAATGGTCAAAGAGCTGGCTAACAGAGGCCATGAAGTAGCCCACCATGGCTACATGCACGAGCCGCCGTCCAGTCTCACTCGCCAGCAAGAAATAGACGTCATGGAGTCGGGCCTCCGAATCTTGAGCGGTATCACCGGCGAGCCAATTCTAGGCTACCGCTCTCCAAGCTGGGAGCTTTCAGAGCACTCCCTGGAACTGTTGACCGACCACGGTTTCATCTACGACAGTAGCCTGATGGGGGACGATGCGCCCTACATAGTTGAGTCTCCAACCAACGGCAAATCCCTGGTTGAATTGCCCGTGCACTGGTTGCTCGACGACGCGCCAAACTTTGTCTACGCGCCGGTGGCCAACCGCCTGGGCCCAATGCGCAACCCAGACGAGGTCTACCAAACATGGGCCGCAGAGTTTGAGGGGCTTTACCGCTACGGGAGGGCCTTCACGCTCACCATGCATCCTCAGTACATCGGGCGACCGGGACGGCTTCTCATGCTGGAACGCTTGATCGAATACATCAAGTCGTTCCCCAACGTAGAATTCATGCGAGCCATCGACGTGGCCAAGATGTGGCGGTAGCGCTGAAAATTGCAACGCGCAACTTCTTGCCAACGTGCAGCATCAGACTTAACATGGGCGCAGATTCGCCCGCATCTTCAGGAGCATAAAATGCCTAAAGTTCATGACCGCGGCGGTTGGCCCAACGAAGACCCCATTGACCAATCCGAGCACGAGATGGAGGAATGGGAACGCAAGGTGGACGCACTCAATGGAGTGCTGGGCGACCTGGGCCTAAAAACATCCGACCAACTACGCCGGGCCATCGAGAGCATGGACCTGGCTACCTACGAGTCTCTGGCATATTACGAGAAGTGGACTGCGGCCATGGAGACGCTCCTAGTGGAGCAGGGCGTAATGACCACCGCAGAGATCGACGCCAAGATGAAAACCCTGAAACAGGCTCAAGCGTAATCATGGCCCAGTCTCCATCTGCCAAGTACAAACCTGGTGACCAGGTCCGTATTCGCGTAGGGGTCCCACCAACCCATTTCCGGACGCCGCAGTACGTCCAGGGCAAGCAGGGTGAAATAGAAACTTCTTGGGGGGCCTACCCCAACCCGGAGGGTTTGGCTTACGGCGGTGACGGACTGCCAGCCCAGCCTTTATATCTGGTTAAATTCGCCCAGACCGACCTCTGGACCAACTACAAGGGCGGCTCGCAAGACGCCCTGCTGTTAGACATCTACGAAAACTGGCTGGAATCGATCTAGATCGACCAGACCAGGCTAAATCAAACAAATCAGGCTTATTCAGGAGAGCATCCAATGGCTGACAACGGACACTCCCACGGCGACAATGCAGAATATTACGCGCTACGGGCTGAGGCTATCCAGACCCTGTTGATTGAGAAGGGCGTCTGCACTATGGACGATATTCTGACCATGGCCGACAAAATCGACTCTCGCTCCCCGGCCGACGGCGCCAAGGTGCTAGCCCACGCCTGGGTTGACCCAGAATATAAAGCCAGACTCCTGGCTGATGCCGAGTCTGCGCTCATGGAACTGGGCTATGACCTACCGGAGACCGCTCCCAAACTGACAGTCTTGGAGAACACCGACGACGTCCACAACATGGCCGTCTGCACGCTGTGCTCTTGCTACCCCAGGGCCATAATTGGCCGGCCACCGGCCTGGTACAAAGGACTGTCCTACCGCTCAAGGGTCGTCGTTGACCCACGGGGTGTACTGAAGGAGTTTGGCACGGAGCTTGACGACGAAGTGCAGGTCCGGGTCATCGACAGCAGCGCCGACTACCGCTACCTGGTTCTGCCCAAGCGCCCCGCCGGGACTGAGGGCATGAGCGAAGAAGACCTGGCCAAGCTGATCACCCAAGAAAGCATGATCGGGGTTGGTCTGGCCCTGTCGCCGGAGCAAGTCAGCGCCAGCTGACAATAATCACCGGAGCAGATTAGTGCCAGCTAGCAATAATCGCCGTAAATCAAAAAGTCCTTCCAAAGGCTATCTGGAAGGACTTTTTTATTTGCTGTGGTGGCGCTGTAAGCCGTTTTAGTCGGGTCTATCCAGCATTTGTTGGGGAATCTCACCCAGCAGTGATTCCACGCCCGGCATGGCCGCGTAGTTGCCAAGTCCAATATGGAGCGGCGTGATTGATATGCAGTTGCTCTTGATGGCGGCAATGTCGCTGTCTGGATGGGGGGTCGCAGTGCTGGGTTTGTTCCTTGAGATCCAGTACCGCTTTTCCGGCCCAACGTTCTCGGCCCTAACATTTTCGCCCCAAGACCGGCCACCCAGATGGGTAACCCGCACGCCGGCTACCTGGTTCATTTCAATCTTCGGGATATTCACGTTCAAGAACAGGGTCTCGCCAGTATAGTCAACAAATTTCTCGGCCAGCGGCTTAAGTATCTTCTCGGCAATGTCGTACTTTGTGTTGGTCACTGCTGCCACTGAGATGGCAATGGTATTTATCCCCCGCACAAAGCTCTGTATTGCACCGCCCACGGTCCCGGAGACCATCACGTCATAGCCAACATTGGAGCCGGCATTCACACCGGAAACGACCAGATCCACATTCTGGACCAAGCTCTCCAAAGCCAGGATGCAGCTATCGCCGGGCGTGCCTTCCACTGAAAACGCACTCACCGGGTATAACCCATCTCCCTCACCTTGAAATTCTTGACTCACTTCCCATTCTCCCGCTTTGACCGGTGCATGGAGGGTTAAACACGCCCCAACTCCGCTCTGTTGACGGTCGGGCGCAACCACAACGACCTC
>CAVODA010000253.1:0-3259 GCA_963694265.1 Dehalococcoidia bacterium | reverse complement strand
TCTGTGGCCAGATCGCGTTGGGCGATCACCTGAGTTGCCTGGCCGTCGCCGCCAGAGCTGGCAACCACCAGCGTGCCCATGGCCGGGTCGTTGGCCATGAACTGCATAATCTCTGGGAAAGAATCGCTGTTGGCAAAGCCAGTTACGTCAGACGGGTTGGACGCCCAGCCAAAGCCTTTGAGCACACCATTGATGCCGTCGCGGGCGGCGTCGTTCAACACCGGCAAGTCCAGGCCGATCTGGCCGCACATATCGGCAGTCAGCGAGCTTATTCCACCGGAGTGGGAGACCACGGCCAAGCCCTTGGCGGCTGGCGCAGGGGAGTTGGCCAGGAGGTTCGCGACTTCCAACAACTCGTCGTAGTCGGCGACCCGAATCACGCCGTACTGGGCCAAGGCTGCGTCATAGAGGGCGTCCAGGCCAGTAAGGGCCGCAGTATGTGACTGGGCAGCCTTGGCACCCAATTCCGAGCGTCCAATCTTGATGAGAATAATCGGTTTGCCGCGTTCCGCTGCCAGCTTGGCAACCTCGATGAACTTCTTGGCGTCTTTGAAACCCTCAACGAACCCGGCAATCACCTTGGTGTCGTCATCATCCAGCAGATAGCGCACGAAGTCTGAAAAATCCAGATCGGCTTCGTTGCCAGTGGAGACGATGTAGCTGAGTCCGATTCCGCTGTCGATGGCCCGGTTTAAGAACGGGCCGAACGCCGATGCGCCACTCTGACAAACCAGACCAACCGATCCGCCCAGCCCATCTGCGCCCCGGGAAGATGCGCTAACCCAAATATCGTCTTTCACGTTGGCCAATCCCAGACAGTTGGGGCCGCTGATGCGGAGACCAGACTCCCTGGCAAACGTGGCAACCTGCGCCTGGAGGTCGCGTCCTTCCTGGGTGCCCCGTTCAGAAAAACCAGCGGAGATCACAACTGCGGCCTTGGTTCCCTTTTCATGGCTCTCGGCCAAAACGTCCAAAACCTGCCCGGACGAGACCACCACGCAGACCACGTCTGGCGTTTCTGGTAGAGCGGTCACGCTTGGGTAACATTTGACGCCCTGGACCTCTTCATAACGAGGGTTCACTGGATAGACGTTTACCCTTGCTGATGCTTTTAGTGCGGCGGCCAGCATGCGGCCACCGTAGGCCATCCTAGGTGATGCGCCCACCACCGCAATCGAACGAGGGTTGAGCATGTTATGTATCGAAGATAGTTGGTCAGCGGTCCAAGTAGTCAATTTAGGCTCCAAGCGCTCTGGTTGTATTAAAAAATTCCCACCCGAGGCTACCATGCTTTTGGAAGAACTGCGACCAAAACTGCTATCATGCTCCGGCTGGTAGTCCAAGACTTACAGCCCAGGATTTACGACCACCAACGGGGGTGTGAAATGACCACATTTGTACTGGTTCACGGGGCATCTCACGGCTCTTGGTGTTGGGACAAAGTAGTTCCGCTGCTGGAGTCACAAGGCCATGATGTGATTGCAGTTGACCTACCGGGTAACACCTACGGCGAGTTTGATGTGCCACCCAGCCAGGTAACTCTCAGTTCCTACGCCGACTATGTCTGCAAGGTGCTGGACGAGTTGGACGAGCCGGTTGTTCTGGTCGGCCATAGTCTTGGTGGACTGACCATCACCCAAGCCGCGGAGCACCACCCGGACAAGATTCGCTCGCTGGTCTATCTGACCGCGCTGCTGTTCCGCGATGGAACGGCAATGATGCCGGTGGCGGCAAGGGACCCGGAATCAATACGTGCTGGATTACAGCGCGATGCGTGGGCGCTTTCTGAAGACCTGGCCACGGTTATTTTTCATGAGGAGTCGCTCAAAAGCCGGTTCTACAACGACTGCTCCGATGATGACATTGAGTGGGTCAAGCCAATGTTGGTCCCCCAACCTACTGGGCCACTGATAGACCCAATTCAAACCACGGCGGAGAATTTTGGCCGCGTGCCAAAGGTCTACATTGAATGCGAGATTGACGGCGCTCTGCCGCTGGACTACCAGAGAGAGATGCAGGCAAACGTCCCCTGTGACCGGACAATTACCATGGGCACGGGGCACTCGCCGTTCTTGTCAGCACCGGCTGAATTGGTGGCGAACTTAGTTTCGATCTAGGCCAGCGGCTAGGCTAGGCTAGACTTAGGACGAGTCCACGTAGCCAAACCAGGCGTCCACAGTTATCATGGCACCGACTGGATTAGGTTTGAGTCCCGGCAATTTAATCCGAAATTTTACTAGACAAAATTGAACCCAAATACCGGAGGCAGCAATGGCAAAGAAAAAAGGCACCGGACTGATGATGGTGGCGGCTGATATACCCGCCGACATGGAAGAAGAATTCAATAAGTGGTACCAAGAGGAACACCTACAGGAACTGACGAGTGTTCCCGGTATCTTGAATGCTGCCAGGTACGAGGCCACCAAGAGCGGCCCCAAGCATCTGGCCGTTTATGAGTTGGAGAGCGTTGATGTGGTCAACACTGATGCCTTCAAGAACCGCCCCCGCACCGATTGGGGACAACGGGTCTCGCCCAGTCTCATTGGCACCAACTTCTTCAACATTGTTTTGGACATGATTCACCCCACATCGCTGAGTGACGAGATCGCCAACAGTGACATGGCCCCGGCCCTGCAGATTGGCCGCATGGACGTCGCGCCCGCAGACCAGGATGAATGGAACAAATGGTACAGCGGTGTCTACGTACCCAACTACGAGAAGTGCCCCGGCGTGATCCGTGGCCGTCGCTGGAAGGCCGTTAAGGGAACCCCAGAATTTGCCACCGTTTACGAGTTTGAAGACGAGAACGTCTCGGAAACTGAAGAGTGGCTGAAACAACGGGAGATTCATCCCGACAACGTCCGCATGCGTGACATCATGGCCCACGCTGACAGCTCGCCCGGAATCTGGAGGAAGACCTTCCAACTCTAGGCTCTAGGCCGAATATTGCTCTTCCACTGCTTTTTAGCAGTGGAAGAGCTTAACCCCACGGAGGACCGCAACCAACTATGGCAAAGAAAAAAGGCACCGCGTTGATGATGGTCGGCGCTGACATCTCCACCAATAAAGAAGAGGAGTTCAACCGTTGGTACAACGAAGAACACCTCAAAGACCTGCTGGCGGTCCCGGGCATCTTGGATGGTGCCCGTTATGAGGCCACCAAGAGCGGCCCCAAGCATATGGCTGTGTACGAACTGGAAAACGTTGATGTGATCAACACGGACGCGATGAAAGCCCTGAGGCCCTTCACTGAGTGGGG
>CAVODA010000252.1:0-3262 GCA_963694265.1 Dehalococcoidia bacterium | reverse complement strand
ACGTAACTCTGCACGTACTCAGCCACCTTCTCGACCGGGCCAACCGCTGTGAACTCCGTGAAATGGGCGTCTGGCCGATGGCGGGTGACAAAACGACCGGCCTTCTCCGTAGCGTCGGCAACATCGTCGGAGATGTAATAACCCATCAGGACACCGACGTGATCGTCTTCAATCTCGCGGTTGAATTCGTTGGCAGTCTCAAACAGGATGCCGCAGCCCTCTTTTACTTCCTCCGGAGTTGCGCTGGACACGAGCCAGCCGTCACCGACCCGTCCAACACGTCTGGCAGCCGCAGGAGAGCGTCCGCCAATCCAAACCGGGGTGGAAGGCTGCAGATAGGGTTTGGGAGTCACAGTAACGTTGTGGCAGCTGAAGAACTCACCCTCGTGGGTCACGTTTTCTTCCTCCCAGAGTCGGCGCATCAGCGCGATGCCTTCATCAGTTCGGGGACCACGACGCTCTTTGGAGACGCCGCAGGCCTCGTACTCCTCTGGCTCTTCTTGTCCCAAACCCACCGCTGGGAAGAACCGCCCTTGGGACAGGTAGTCCAGAGTTGCAATCTGCTTGGCCAGTACCACCGGGTTGCGCAGGGGCATGGCCAAAACGCTGGTGCCGACTTTCAGCCGATCTGAGTAAGCCAGAACCATGGAACAGGCCATCATAGGTTCCAGGCTAAATTTCTCGCCTACGATCCGGTCGCTCAGCCAGAGGGAGTCGTAATTGTACTTATCGCCAACCTCCACCAACTTCCGGAGGTAATCGTGGTCAGCTCCACCTTCTCCGAAGGCACCTGGCATGTAACCGATGGCAATACTCATAATATTCTCACTTTGGCTCTGGTTTCTCTCGATTAGGCCGATTATAACCCAATCCCCGTGGCCACTAACTCTTGCCCTATTAATCACGGGATTAACTGCTGATGGAATCCAGACCAGCCTCGGTGCGGGCATCGTTGATGTGATCCAGGATCCGCTGCCTCAGGGGTGCAATCTCGTATCCAAGATCGGCGAGCATCCGGCTGTTGTCCAGGTTGTACACGTGGGGCACCACCTGATCGCCGGTGGTTATGTCAGCGTCCGGAATGAATTCCTTGACGATCTCGGCCATGTCTTTGATGGAGCACATTGTGCCGCCGGATATGTAAATCGAGTGGTTAAGCTTCTCGGCCAAGGCAACTCGCACAAAGATCTCTGCGGCGTCTTCGGCATGAATCATTGGAGACTGCTCGTCCTGATGGAACGGCATGCTAACTGGCTTCCCAATTGCAGGTAGCGACATCAGTAGTCCGCCGATCATCCCGGTGGCACCGGTGACTCTGCCGTGTCCAAACACCGTGCAGATGCGCACTGCACGCAGGTCCAGACCGTGTTTGTTGATGTACTGCTTGGCTGAATAATCGTTCACAGACTTGGTCATGCCGTACACGTTGATGGGATCATTCAGATCGTCTTCATTGATGGGCCGGTCGCCAAAGGTCTCCTGAACGCCGTAAACAGCGATGGAGCTGGCATAGACCACCCGTTCCACACCGGTCCAGCGGGCGGCTTCAAAGACATTGTTGGTGCCGCCAATGTTTACCTGCATGGCGTAGTGGTGGCGGTCTTCAGTGTCTGGTGGCAGGAGCGCCGCCATGTGGATGATTTTGGTTACCCCATGGGTATTGATGGCTTCTAAGATATGGGGCAGTTGGGTCACGTCACCCCGGTACATCTTGATGCGGTCCAGATACGGCTCCAGCGTTACCCGAGGCGGTGCCAGGTCAAAACAGACAACCTCTTCATCGCGCTCCAACAGTTTTCGGATGATCCGATTGCCAATGAATCCAGTACCGCCGGTGACCATCACGGACATAAAAGCCCCCTCGAAATATCGATATGAATTACCGCCCCAGGCTGAGCATAGCCTTTAAATCATATAGTCGAAAGCGAAGCCTCGCAACGCCCAGGTGCATTAACATAAGAACCCATAATCGGATTGAGCCAAAATAGCTAGACGCGCATCATGCCTCAGACAACATCGGATTCCGGTTCATACCGTCTTCACACGAATCATGGGAATCATCATTGCATGATGGAATAAAGCACTGGAAGAGTCCACGTTTGAAGGAACTCAAAAAATGAAAAAATCAAGCTTTCGGTAGCGTTCATAGTGGTGTTGTTACGGTACTTGCATTGCCGCTTATTGCGAGTGCAAGTCACCAATGGGGAAAATATTACTGGCCTGTGTCAGGGGAATTAACTCTTGGCCTTGGGGACAACGTTGACCTTGGCTGGGATGCTTATCTCACAAAGGCCAATGACGACTGGAACGTCTCAAACGTGTTGAGTAACTCCGTGGTGGTCGGCGCTGCAGACAATCAGACGGATTGCACTCCAGAGACGGGCGCGGTTTAGGTTTGCAACTCAGCTTATGGTGAAAATGGCGGGCTTGGTCTAGCCGGAATATGGATTGCCAAAGGTAAGCAAATTACTAAAGGCTACGTGAAACTTAACGATACTTACTTCGATACAACTTATTACAACACAGAGGACTGGCGGCAGATGGTGACGTGCCAAGAAGTTGGACATATTTTCGGGTTAGCTCATCAAGATGAGAATTTCGACCATACCAACTTAAAGACCTACATGGATTACACCAGCGACCCAACTTCCAACACAAAACCTAACCATCATGATTATGACCAACTAGACGCCGTGTACGGCGTTGGCGATGACGACGGTGGTAGCAAATGCGGCGGCCCTCCGACTGGCAAGAAAAAGTCTAGTAGCGCTCCCGGAAATGACGTCAGCCAGTGGGGCAAGGCCATCAGCACCGACGGCAAAGGACGGCCTGATTTGTTTGAGTTAGACTTGGGAGGCGGCAACAAGTTCTTTACCCACGTAATCTGATCCAACTAAAGCCCGAATACATCAAACGATTAAAAAGAGGCCTCCGAATATCGGAGGCCTCTTTTATACCTAATTAGTTAATCTTCCTATAAAGGACGCTTACCCGGAATCCCCACTTCTCTCGGATAGCGGTCTGGCGTAGGCCCTGTTTTCTTCACCGATATGACCACCCGGTCATCAGTCAGCCCTTCAATCAGAACTGTCGATACTCTTTCGATAAACCCGTTTAATTCTGATAGAGCGTTGACAGCCTCGTCCTGTTCCGTTCCGTCGCCACCGTGTTTCAGGGCCACCAGGCTACCGCCGGGCTTGCAGAAGGGCAGGCTAAACTCCAGAAGCAGGGGCAATTTAGCCAAGGCCCGCACCACCACCAG
>CAVODA010000251.1:0-3267 GCA_963694265.1 Dehalococcoidia bacterium | reverse complement strand
CCCGAGAAGGTTAATGAGGTTGGTCTTTCGGCCACTGCCGAAGAATTAGGCGTCAGCAAAGCTACTCTCGGCTACTGGCTCCTGAAACTGGGTATAAATGTACGCCGTGTAGCATTAGCTCCTGGTGAAACCCTCGAAGTTAAGCGTATCAGCTAAATCCTTGAATCCTTAGTTCTTTAAAAGCGCTTCGCTTTTAGCAAAAAGCCCCGTCCTTACGTGATCAGGACGGGGCTTTTCTTTTTGTCTGTAACTAACAAAGTCTGAGCTGCCAAGCCATTAACCACCGGTGGGTTCATTCTTCAGCGTCACCCAGAAAATATGGGTGTCCTCTCGTCTTATTTAAGGCCGTTTTTGTGAGGGCACCCATATTACAGGTCATATGAACCACAAATCGCCGTCTAGCCACGTCAGAATCTAACTGTGGAAGATATCCTCAGGCAAAAACGCCGACACCGTGACATTTGGCAGGTCGACCACGTTGCTAATCCTGAGGTCCACTGCCACGCTGCAGATGATGTACGCCTGTTCTTTGGACCAACCCCGTTCTTGGAGTAGGTCAATCATCTGGATCAGTGCGTTACGCGCTGCCAGTGTCAGATCCTCTCCTTCCTGGGTTCCGTCCTCCCGGATGGGCATCCCCATGGTAGCGATAAAGTTTCGGGGCGCGGCCCATTCCGGCGGTAGGAAATAGCCGGGATGAGAGAACCTGGGAAAGATTATGTTATTCCGGGCGGCCTCTCCCTTTCTCAGGTGAAACTTGACCACTGCGGTAGCGCCCATCTCAATGGCCGTTATGCAGCATTCGCCGTCACCCTGAGCGAAGTGTCCGTCACCGGCGGAATACAGCCCGCCGTCCACGTTCACCGGTATCATCAGCCGGGAACCCTTGGTCAATTGCTTGGCGTCCACATTGCCGCAGTTCTCCCGTGGCGGAATGGTCCGCAGACCCTCGGTGGCAATCACGCCCTCCGGGACCGCATCTTCAGCGTCGGGTGGGAAAGCCGTACCGCCGCGACGGACCAGGTCGGCTTCCCGGTCTCTCCAAGCATCCATCTGAACTCGGGACGGCGCGATACCTGCGGTACCCATGAACGACCCATTGGGTAGCCTCACACCAGGCAAGTCCTTGGATGTTGCCCAGCCGTCTTTCATTTCCCAGTGGACGACAAATGACGTTGGGAACAGGTCACGCAGGAACCCGGCACCCGGTCGGTTGCGGGTCCAGCCATACTCCTGAGGGATGATGTCAACGTACTCGATCTCCAGCAGGTCACCCGGCTCGGCCCCTTTTATGTAAACCGGGCCGGTTAGGGGGTGTCCCACCTTTCCGGCGAAACCGTCAAAGTCGGCAACCGTCACGCTGGCGTTCATCTGCCCGTCGGAGGCGTCGCGTGTTTCCAGTGAAACTTCCTCGCCGGGATCCACTTCGATTATTGGAGTTATATCCGGGTGCCAGCGATTATGCCCTTTACCCAGATCGTCCTTCAGCCGCTTACTGCGGTCAATCTCAATGCTTTTCATCTAATCTCCGAAGCCGTCAGGGATCTATGGCTGACGGCTGAAATCTGTTGGCGACCGCTTTACAACGACCAGTCGTCAGGGGTGTTGGGCATGGCCATCGGCTTGATCATGATTTCTAGCAGCGCTGCCTGACCGTTTTCTGTGGCAGTGATGGCCCGCTGCAAGGCGGGTCCAACATCAAGCGGGTCTTCCACGCGTTCCGACCAAGCGCCCAAGCCCTCGGCAACCTTGCTCCAGTTGCCGGTTAGTTTAGCCATGTCCGGTGGCGGTCCGGTAGGGCCGTTCATGCCCAGGAGTCCTCCGCCGGTGCCCTCATTGTTGACTAATATAGTGAGCGTGGAGATACCCATCCGAACGGCAGTCTCCAGTTCCATACCAACCATGCCAAACGATGCGTCGCCCAAAAGGTGAACCACCAGGTCGTCGGGTCGCCCGAGCTTGGCACCGATGGCTCCGCCCAGTGACCAACCCATCGCGGCCATGCCACCCATGCCCACGTAGCTGCGGGGCTTGGTGGCCTGCCAGAACGGCGACATATAACCTCGGCTGCCGCCGGCATCATGGAGGGCAATGGTCTTGTCCGGGTCGATTATCTTGGCCAGCTCGTGCACCACTCGGTAGCCGGTGGTGGGGGCTGAAGTGTCATTGACGATGTCTGCCCACTCGGCCGCTTGTTTGTCTTTGGCCTGCTTGATCTCGCTAACGACTTCCTCTTTTAGACCGCCCTTTCCTGGGCCGACCCGCTCTTTAACGGCTGCTAGTATGGCGCTGAGGGCCAACTTGGCATCGGCCAAAATCGGCACGGCTGCCTGGTATTGTTTGTTCAGGTCTGCCTCATCGGCGTTCACGTGAATCAGGCTGACGCCTTCAGGAATCGGTCGGCCGTCGGTACCATTGGGCAGACGGTAGGAGTTGCCCACCGCCAGAACCACATCGGCTTTACGGTTCATGTGCATCGAGGCTCCGCTGGCGTACCGACTACGCGGATAGCAGCCCATCCCCATGGAGAGGGGATGGTTCTCCGGGAACACGCCCTTGGCTACCAGCGTGGTCGCCACTGGCATGGACAGTAATTCGGCCAGTTCTTTAGCCTCGTCCCATGCCTCTGCGGATAGGACACCGCCGCCCAGGTTCAAAACGGGCATTTTTGCGTTGACCAGCAAATCTGCGGCCTTGGCCACTGCATCGGCGTCCGGAGCGGCCCGATGTCCGGGGCCGACCGGCTCGTATTCCAATGAACCGTCGGGAACTTCAGTCATCAATACGTCATTGGGCATCTCCAGCACCACCGGGCCGGGGGAACCGGAGCGGAGGGCGGTAAAGGCCCGGCGCATGATTGACGGGATGTCTTCAACCTTGGCCATGGTTCCTCGCCACTTGACCAGCGTGTCAAAGATGTCAGCGGAGACCTCTTGTTGCACCTGTTTACCCAATTGAGACAAGGGGACCTGTCCCATCAATAGAAGAACAGGGATGTTGTCGGCGAATGCGCCGGCAATTCCGGTCAGAGTATTGGTGGCGCCAGGGCCAGTGCCGGTCATTGCCACGCCTACCTTGCCGGTGGCGCGAGCGTAACCGTCGGCGATCTCGACACCCAGTCTCTCGTTCCTAGCCGCGAAGACTTTGATGGTTTTCGACTCCCTAAGACTCGGCCAAAGGGGGTTCAGTCCACCGCCTTGAAAACCGGCGATATACTCAACTCCTTCTTTTTCTAGGGCATGGATAATGGCATCAGCAGCACGCATG
>CAVODA010000250.1:0-3281 GCA_963694265.1 Dehalococcoidia bacterium | reverse complement strand
GCCAATGCGAACAGCAGAACGAAGAATTCCCGGGCGCGGTAGTGAATCGTCTGTGAGACCAGAACCCCGCCGAGCAGCACTATGCCATTCAACAAGATCATGGGGGCGGATATACCGTCTAATCCCAGAGACAGATTGATATCCAACGGGCCGGGCAGCCATTCGTAGCTGGCGGTGTACTGGAACCCGCCTTGGTTGTAGTCGTAGTTGACAAAAATGACCAACGACAAAGCCAGGGAGACCGCTGCGATGAAGATGGCAAAATACCAGGTCTCTTTGGTCTGGCCGCCGGGCATGAACATCATTGATAGTGATCCGGCCAGCGGAACTACTATCAATAGCAACATTGCTACATCATCGAAATCGTTCATGAACCACCGCCTTCAACCACAAAGGCGGTCTTGTTTCCAGTTGCCGTGTTTCGGATAACCGTTGTTGGGAAAAAGAGAGCCATCTAGGCAACCCTCAGCCAAACAAAGATTCCCAACCCCACCGAGCCAACGGCCATGGCCAAGGCGTAGGTATATACGTGGCCAGTCACGTGAACGCGGAGCGCTATGCCGAACTTTCTTGTTAGGTCGGCAGGCCCATTCACGATGATGTCGTTGACAATCGCCCGGTCTAAGAAGGCGATGAACCTGGAGAAGACCAACACCACTCTGTCGATGGTCCATTGATAGACCTCGTCAAAGTAGTATTTGTTCTCAATGACCTTCAAAATTCCGGAGAAGTTGGAGCGTGTATTTTCTAGTGAGACGCTTCGTTTCACATAAATTAGGTAGGCAGCGATAAACGCTCCCAACGCCAAGATAATGGAAACAGCACCCAGCCAAATCTCAAATTGGAACTCGTGGGCGTGCTTAAAGTAAACAAACGTCCCGATACCGCCGTAGCTGCCCGGCCAGTTGAAACTTATTAGCCCAAAGCCTAGGGCCAAGACTCCCAACAGGAGCATTGGGACCAACATCGCGCTGGGTGATTCGTGGGCGTGTTCGTTCTGAGATTTAAGCGGCCCAAAGAAGACCAAGAACATAGCCCGGGCCATGTAGAGCGCGCTCAACATAGCCGTGAACAGGGTCAAAACGATGAATGTGACGTTGCGGTTATCACTCACCGCGATCAGTATCTCGTCCTTGCTCCAGAACCCGGCCAAAATCGGAATGCCGCCCAAAGACAAAGCTCCAATCGAGAATACGATTGCCGTTATGGGCATAACTTTCCGGAGTCCGCCCATCTCGCCAGTCTCTTGGAACTCGGTGCTGTGCAGAACGCTACCAGCCCCTAAGAACAGGAGCGCTTTGGAGAAACCGTGGGCCATCATATGGAAGATGGCAGCCGTATAGCCAAACGCGCCAAGGGACAGCATCATCAAGCCCAGATGGCTGATAGTTGAGTATGCCAGAATCCGCTTCAGGTCGGTTGCTACCAGAGCTATGCTCGCGGCAACCAACGCCGTGACCAAGCCGACTATGGATACTATCAGCAACGGGTCGGCGTCATATGCTTCAAATATCGGGAACGTCCGGGCCACCAAGAACACACCGGCAATAACCATGGTCGCGGCGTGAATCAGCGCGCTGACCGGTGTCGGGCCTTCCATGGCGTCGGGGAGCCACACGTGGAAGGGTACTTGGGCTGATTTTCCCATGGCACCCAGAAACAGCAGGATTGCGGCAGCGGTGGTAACGCCTTCGCTCATGGCTCCAGTGCGGACCGCTTCAAAGGCGTCCAGCATGCTGAAGGTGCCGACTTCACGGTAGATGAGCAAGATCCCAATCAGCAGTCCAACGTCGCCGATTCTGGTGACAATGAATGCCTTCTTGGCCGCTTCTCTTGCGGCGGGCCGTTCGTGCCAGAACCCAATCAACAGGTAGGAACAGATTCCCACCAACTCCCAGGCCACGTATAGCATCAGGAAGTTGTCTGCCAATACTAGAGTTAGCATCGCCGCGGCGAACATTGAGTGAATCGCAAAGTACCAGCCAAACCGAGGGTCGCCTTTCATGTAGGCCAGGGAGTAAATCTGGACCATCAAAGCGACAAAGGTCACGAGACCCAAGACAGCAATGGTCAGTGGGTCAATCAGGATGCCCCAATTAAGGGTCACACTGCCCACATCACCAATTACACCGGCGTTGAACCAACTCCGTTCGTAATCACAGGTGAGCAGATGCGTGTTCTCGCTGGTGAAACAGCCGCTGGTCAAGGGATCAGCCCCCAACCATGAGAAAAGCACTACCCAGAAGCCAGCAAATCCGCCGACGATGGCCAAGATTGACAAGAACGCGCCCTTGGAGGGCAGGTACTTGCCAAATAGCACAATCAACGGTGCTGCAATAAAGCTAAATACCGGTATGAGCCAAGCCCACTCCATTAAGAAGCCACCCGGTAGATAAACGCCTGGCAATCAGCACTTTGGGAAAGTGCTATGTATTGTGTGGTTTCTACCATTTCATCAAGTTGATTTCATCGACGTTGACTGTCGATTTATTACGGAACATTCTGAGAATCACCGCCAACGCCAAGCCGACCTCGGCCGCTGCCACGGTAATGATAAAGATGGCGATCAATTGGCCATCAAAGTTGGAAAAATTACCCGTGCCCTCCATGTGGGAGGCGGCAGCAATCAAGTTGATATTCACTGCGTTCAGCATCAGTTCAATGGACATGATGATCAGAACCGCAGAACGGCGGGACATTACCCCATAGAGGCCAATCACGAATAGGACTGCGCTGAGTAGCTGGAACCAGACTAAATCAACCATGGTTTAGCCTTTTTCCTCGTCGGACCGGGCGATGATGATTGCTCCGATCAGAGCTACCAAAAGCACCAGAGACGCAATCTCAAAGGGAACTGCCCAGGTTGTGAACAGGGATTCGCCGATGCCCTCCAATGAGGAGTTTTGTGACTGAGTGTCCTCCACTCGGTTAATTATGAATGACGGTGCCAGCACTCCCAGGAATGCTAGAGCGGCTAGAGCGGCCAGCGGCCACTGCTTGTTATCGGTGACCCGGGGGTAGTCTGCGTTTCTGGTCAGCATGATCGCAAACATCAGAACAATGATGATCGCCCCGCCGTAGATCAGCACCTGCACCAAGGCCAGGAATTCGGCAAAAAGGACCAAATAGATTCCGGCCACGGCAATCAGGGAGACCAGCAATGCCAACGCAGCGTGAACCACGTTACGAGTGACCACCACTCCCAACGCGCCACCAATGGTCAGCACGGCCAGCGATATGAAAACAATCCAGGCCATCTAAGAGATTAAGCCTTCCCATTC
>CAVODA010000249.1:0-3282 GCA_963694265.1 Dehalococcoidia bacterium | reverse complement strand
ACGAAAGAGCAACTTGGTCGGAGCGACCTGCCCATTGTGTTCATGCGCCGCCAGTTTGAAGAGCAGATGCGTGTTGTTGAGGACGGCGGCGACCCGAAGAACGTCTTCCGTGAGCCAGATGCCATGCCTGACCTGATCCACGGTGGTATCTGGGACGAGGGCAACTCCTCGGTCACCGGAGCCGGTGGTGCCATCGCCAACTTCCGTTCTGCCTACCACAAGGGCTACGGAATTGACGACGCTGACCGCTACGGACCAGCGATGCCAGACATCATAGACCTGATGCAACGCATCGACGACCACAGCGCCGCCCTGTCCTCAGACTGATTTCAGGCTAGCTTCAGCTATTAGCAAATAAGCCCCGGACCTGGGAGTCTTCATGAGAAATGACTTAAGGGTTCGGGGTTTTTGTGCCTGCCGACAGAGGGATGGCAGCAGTAGGCTGCGGGTGCTTAATTCCAGTGATAAACTGGTGCGAAATCCAGCAGGCGGACCAACCCACTGCTAAACGGGTCCTGTAAATGGGCCCTGAAATTCACTTTAGTCAAAAAAGGAACATATTCATGCGCGCAGCAGTCATCACCGAACCAGGCGGTCCCGACGTTTTGAAGGTAATGGAAGTAGATGATCCGGTTCCCGGCCCCGAAGATATTCTGGTGGATGTGAAAGCGTCTGCCCTGAACCGGGCCGACATGCTCCAGCGCCAAGGTGCCTACCCGGCGCCATTTGGCAGCCCATCTGAGATTCCCGGTCTGGAGTTTTCCGGAGTGGTGCTTGAGGTGGGTGACCGAGTGGATAGCCTGAAAGAAGGAGACCGCGTCTTTGGCCTCCTGGGCGGCGGTGGGTACGCCAGCCGTACCATCACGCATCATCGAATGGCGGTCAAAATACCGGCTGGTTGGGATTTTGTGCAGGCTGCCGCAACGCCAGAGGTCTATCTAACGGCCTACGACGCGCTTTTCAACCGAGGTAATCTCCAAATGGGAGAGAGCGTGCTGATCCATGCCGCTGGCAGTGGTGTGGGCACAGCCGCAATTCAACTGGCCCATCAGGCCGGAGCATTTGTATTTGGAACGGCCGGCTCGGCAGAGAAACTGGCCGGAGCCACTGAACTGGGCATGAACGTGGGCATAAATTACAAGGAACAGGACTTTGCAGAGGTCATCAAAGACGTCACCTCCGGGGCTGGCGTGGATGTTCTGATCGACTTCATTGGCGCGCCATACTGGGACAAGAACATCGCTTCTTTGGCCGTGCTTGGACGGTTGGTCGAAGTCGGCCTAATGGGTGGGACCAAGATGGAAGTTGACCTTCGCCCTTTGATGGCCAAACGCTTGCAGGTCTGCGGTACTGGCTTGAGAGGCCGTACCCTTGGCGAGAAACTAGAAGTTACTGCCCAGTTCAGGCGTCACGTGCTGCCCCATCTTGCCTCTGGCAGCATGAAACCGATAGTTGACCGGACATTCCCCTTGGAAGAAGTTGCAGAGGCCCATAAATACATGGAGACCAACGCCAACTTCGGCAAGATTGTCCTAACGGTCGACTAAAAAGCCGCGACTAAAAAACGCGTGATTCGCGTGATTTGCGTGATTAATGATACTGCAACAGATTGGGAGGCCTCCCATGCCAGAGATGCAGGCGCCGGACCAGATAAAACCCAAAGGCCCCGGTGACTACTTTGAGGTTATGAGCAAGGTGGTGTTTCAGTCGGGCATGTCCTACAAGATTGTGGAAACCAAATGGCCGGGCATCCGGGACGGGTTCCACTCGTTCGACGCTGTCAAAGTGGCCGGCATGACCCAGTCAGATATAGACGAACTGACCCAAGACTCCAAGGTGATTAGGAACCGTCGCAAGCTTGAAGCCGTGGTGAGCAACGCCCAGAGGTTGCTGGATTTGGATTCTGAGTTCGGCGGATTTCAGAAGTACTTGCGCTACCATGGCGATTTCCCGGCCCTAGTTAAGGACCTGCGGAAGCAGTTTAAATTTTTAGGGGAGATGGGCTGTTACTACTATCTCTACGTCCTTGGCGAGAAGGTGCCTCCCCACGATGAGTGGCAAGCCAGCCTCAAGAAATAGTCTTAGGGAACCCAACGGGGGAGCGAACAAGATGAAACTTGACGGAAAAGGTGCTCTGGTAACGGGCACTGCTGAGGCGGCGTCTTAAACAGCGTTAAACCCGATGGGATGCAATAATTTTCAGTTATAATGCCCTGAAAATAAGCCTGAAGGCCCATAAATAAGAATCAAATTGTCCAAACGCAGAGGTACGAAATGCCGTTAGATCCACAAATAGTACAGGTGATGGAAACCGTGGCGGCCCTTGGTTTGCCCTCGGCCGATACTGTTAGCCCAGAGGAAGCCCGAGCCAACGCCAGGCTCCGAAAACGTTCTCCCGGCCCTGAAGTGGCCAAGGTAGAAGACCGGAACATCCCCGGCCCGGACAGTGATGTCCCAGTTCGTATATACACCCCGGAGGGCAATGGCCCGTTCCCCATCCTGGCCTGGTTCCATGGTGGTGGCTGGGTAGTAGGCGATTTGGATTCTGCTGACGGTACCGCACGCAATCTATGTGTAGGCGGTCAGTGCATTGTCATCTCGGTAGATTACCGCTTGGCACCCGACACGAAATTCCCTGGTCCTGCAGATGACTGTTGGGCTGCAACCACCTGGGCGGTGAATAACGCCGCCGCAATTAACGGTGACCCAAGCCAACTGGCCGTTGGCGGCGATAGCGCGGGCGGTAACTTGGCTGCGGCCATGTCATTGATGGCAGCCGACCGAGGCGGCCCGGAGATCGCGCTCCAAGTGCTGATCTACCCAGTTACGGATGTCAATTTCAACACTGTTTCCTACAATGACAATGCCGAAGGTTATTCACTAACCAAGGTTGGTATGCAGTGGTACTGGGAGCATTACTTGGCCAATCAAGAGGATGCTTCAAATCCCTATGCAGCCCCAATGCAGGCCAAAAGCCTGGTTGGGCAGCCACCGGCGTTGGTAATCACGGCAGAATACGATCCCTTGCGCGACGAGGGCGAGGCTTACGCCAAGCGACTTAGCGAAGCTGGTGTGGCGACCACTGCCACCCGGTATGACGGCGTAATTCACGGCTTCTTCAGCATGGCAGCCGTGGTGGACAAGTCACAGCAGGCGGTTGATGAAGCATCTGCGGCCCTGCGAAACGCCTTTTCCAAGGCGGGCTCTCCAAGCGCCGCCGACTAAGCCACTCAGAACCGGGAATAATAAAAAGGCCGTTGTGAATCGCACAACGGCCTTTTT
>CAVODA010000248.1:0-3282 GCA_963694265.1 Dehalococcoidia bacterium | reverse complement strand
CCCATCACTCAGCGCGTCCGCTGGCAGAAGAAGACCCGCGACCAGACCATTGCCGACTTGCAAAGAGAACTGGGGCCACGAAAGGCTTAATTTGATCGATTCTAGTTCTGAAAACGCCCAACCTCTGACCGGAATCCGCGTCCTGGACCTGTCTGGAGACTTGGGCGTTTATTGCGGAAAGCTACTGGCGGATGTGGGCGCTGATGTCATCAAGGTAGAGCCTCCCGGTGGAGATGCCATGCGCCGTACCGGCCCCTTTGTCGCCGATGCCGCGCCGCTGGAAAATAGCCTCCATTGGCGGCATTACAACACCAACAAGCGCAGCATCACTCTCAACATAGAAACGTCTGCTGGCACCGACTTGCTAGGAAAACTGGCTGCTACTGCGGACGTTGTGCTGGAGTCGTTCCAGCCCGGTTATCTGTCCGCCAAAGGCCTAGGTTACGACCACCTGAGTGAAGCTAATCCCGGCCTGGTCTATGCCTCATTGACGCCATTTGGGCAGTCCGGCCCCTACCGAGATTACAAGGCCAGCGACCTTGTTGGCTTTGCCATGGGTGGGTATATGTACGTCACTGGTTGGCCCGACACCCCGCCCAACAAACTGTGGGGCCTTCAGGCCTACCAGACCACCTCCAACCGGGCGTTCATCGGAATCCTAATTGCCCTGTACCACCGCCTGGCCACTGGTGAAGGCCAATATGTGGACGTTTCCATGCAGGAAGCAGTGGCCACCACCACCGAGCACGTCAACACCACCTATAACTACACTGGCGAGTC
Organism: Dehalococcoidia bacterium; assembly: GCA_963694265.1. Classification (GTDB taxonomy): domain Bacteria; phylum Chloroflexota; class Dehalococcoidia; order Lucifugimonadales; family UBA3495; genus UBA9611. Next base: position 2,502 of record CAVODA010000248.1, on the reverse strand, counting down.
GGCCATCCGCTGTGGGTTCCGCCACGGCGGCCAGTTTATCGCCACCTGGCAGTGCAAGGACGGCTACGTCAGTATCACCACCAACACGGCCAAGGCCTGGGACGATTTAAGGGCTTGGATGGAGGGTGATGGCATGGCTGGTGACCTGATGGATGAGCAATACAACGACCGTTTCATACTGCGCGGCGAACACGGTGCGCACATAGAAGAACTGGTGGAAGCCTGGACACTGACCCACACTCGCGCCGAGATTACAGAATGGGGGCAGGCCAACCATCACCCCTGGGGTCCAGTCACCACGGCCGACGAACTGCTCGGTATGGAGCAACACTGGGAGCGTGGTTTCTATTCAGTAACTCCTGGCGATAAAGAATTGGTCTACCCAGGTTCTCCATACAAGATGTCCGAGAATGGGTGGCAACTGAATTCGCTTGCCCCTGAGATCGGCCAGCACAACCGTCAAATTTTCTGTGAAGAACTAGGTCTGTCGGCCGATGAATTGCAGACATTTATTTCGGATGGGGTTGTTTAGCATGTCTCAAACCGGCGCATTAGCTTTACAGGGCATCCGGGTGTTGGATTTCACTTGGATCCATGCTGGCCCCTCCGCCACGCGCATCCTCTCCGACCAGGGAGCCCAGGTCATCAAGGTGGAGTCCAACCAGGCTCTGGCAGTCGTCGGCGGCCCTTCGTCCAACACCACTCGAGGTTTGGGGCAACGGCACAACTGGAATGCCGGCAAGCTTTCAATCTCGTTGAACATGAAGATTGACGCTGGGAAAGACCTGGCCCGGCGGCTAGTGGCAGTGTCCGACGTTGTGGCTGAGAATTTCAGTGGCCGCGTGATGCCCAGTTGGGGTTTGGACTACGAAGGCGTTCGTCAGATTAAGCCCGACATCATCATGCTCAGCATGTCAGGTTTTGGGCGTACAGGGCCCTGGAAAGACCGCGTCAGTTACGGCCAGACGTTGCAGGCATGGTCCGGATTTACCGATCTGACTGGTTTCCCCGACACCAGACCCAGCGGGCCGGCCAGCGCCTACAGCGACGCTGTGGGCGGAATGACCGGTGCTCAGGCAGTTTTGCTGGCCCTAATCCAGCGGGCCAACACTGGACGTGGGCAGTGGATCGATGTTTCACAGATGGAGGCCATGTCTGCTTTGTTGGGGCCGTTGTCTTTGGACCTGAGCGCTAACAAGACGGGCGCTCAGCGCACCGGCAACCGGCTGTCCCACGGCGGCGGCGCTCCCCACGGTGCCTACCGGTGCCAGGGCGATGACCGCTGGCTCGCCATCACCGTTTTCACCGATGAAGAATGGGGCAGTTTCGTCAATGCAATCGGCTCACCGGCGTGGACGTCTGAAGATAGGTTCGCGACCGCTGATTCGCGGGAAGAGTATTCGGTTGAACTGGATAGACTGGTAGAGTCCTGGACGTCCGAACAGAACGCCGAAGCAGCCATGCATCTGCTGCAGGCGGTCGGTGTCGCTGCCGGCGTAGTTCAAACCGGAGAGGACATGGCCGATAACGACCCTCAGTTGCGGGAACGCGGTACTTTCCAGCAAGTACCCGATGCAGCCGGGGTGTTGCGCACCATAGAAAAAGCGCCCTACAAGCTATCCCGTACTCCGGGGTCGGTAACCAGAGGGGCACCGGAATTTGGTGCAGACCAAGATTTTGTACTTAGTGAAATCTTGGGACTAACCGACGAAGAACTGGCCAAAGCCGCCATTGCCGGAGCCTTTGATTAGACCCTGTCACGCCTTTGGATTGAATCGGTAACGGCGTTAATTGGGCTTCGCCACGCATTTAGATAGAATCGATTCTGATTGTTCAATTAAGGCCAAACATCTATAATACGTCTCGTTTTCCTAGTCTCGATTTTGGCTGGGAAAACCACTGTTCCAGTGAATAAAAAGGAGAAACCATGGAGACCAGCCTAGTAGGCAAATATGCCATCGTTGGCATCGGAGAAACCGAGTACAGCCGGGCCTCCGGCCGAACCACCAGAGCCATGGGCGCAATGGCCATCCGCAGGGCCATGGATGACGCGGGTCTGGATTCCACCCAGGTGGACGGGATGCTCAGCTACCACGGCGGAGATTCCACACCCTCAACATCAATCATGTATGACCTGGGTCTAAGGCCCAACTTCTACATGGACTGCTCCGGTGGTGGTTCCAGCTCGGAGGCCCTCATTGGCTTGGCCATGGGTGCCATCGAGGCCGGTATGTGCGATACCGTCGCCGTCTTCCGGTCCATGAATGGCTACTCAAACTTCCGCATCGGTGGCACCGGTGCCAGGGCGGCCTCAGGAATCTCCGGTCTGGACTTGATGAAACGACCTTACGGCCTGATCAGCGCCGTGCAGCAATTTGCTTTCAACTTCACCAAGCACATGGCGACTTATGGGGTGAAGAGTGAAGACCTAGCCAACATCAAGGTGGCTCACAGCAACCATGCCAGCAACAACCCCAAGGCCATGATGAAACAACGCGTCAC
>CAVODA010000247.1:0-3294 GCA_963694265.1 Dehalococcoidia bacterium | reverse complement strand
TTAGGCGCTATTTTGTACTGTCTTTCCTCCCAAGGACTCGGTCCATAGTGTTGCCGAAAGGTTAGAGGTCTCACCGCCGGGGGTATTGGTGAGGCCTCTATTTTTATGGGCTATATTCTGGGTTGCCAGGTTTAATTGCCTGTTTAATTAACTATCAGTTTGTCTTGTAACGTGCCTGGTGGGTAGTGTTCCAACCACCAACGGGCAATCTCGTCGCGCCGGGCGAACCAAACCCCCGGAAAGGTCTTTGTGTAATTCAGAAACCGTTCAACTGCCCTAGAACGGGCCGGACGGCCGGCGATGCGGCAATGCAACCCAATGGACATCATCTTGGGATGCTCTGCGCCTTCCTGATACAGGCAATCGAAGGTCTCTTGCAGGTATTCGTAGAAATCGGTGATGCTGACCAGCCCTCCGCGCCAGAACCGAGCGTCGTTGGTCTCCATGCTGTAAGGGATTACCAGCCAGGGCTTATCCCGTGCCTCCACGTAATAGGGCAGGTCATCGTTCAGACCAGCGCTGTCGTATAAGAACCCACCTTCGTCCACCACTAGATTTCTGGTGTTTAGGCTGGGGCCGTAGCGGGTGAACCAGCCAACCGGACGCTCCCCGGTGGTGCGCTCCAGAGAAGCCACTGTCTTGGCGATGGCCTCACGCTCGGTATCAATGTCTTTAAGGTGATATTCCTCCCACCGGTAGCCGTGGCCGCAGACCTCGTGCCCCTGGGCCGTTATCTCCCGGGCCACCTCTGGGTTGCGCTCCAGAGCCAAGGCGCAGGAGAAGAATGTTGAACTGATCTCATGGCGTTTGAACATGTCCAACAGCCGCCAAACGCCCACTCGGCTTCCGTACTCAAAGAATGATTCATTGTTCAGGTCCCGGTCTTCAGGAGGAACAGGTGACGGCACCTCTCCGTTGGTCTCGTGGTGCGGGTCGCCGTCCATCGTGGAGTATTCGGCCCCTTCTTCATAGTTAACCACCACAGATATGGCGATACGAGCGCCGTTGGGCCACTCGATTTTAGGCACATTCTTTCCGTAACCGATTAGATCACGCTGCATGGGGCATCCTCCTAATCTCTCTGCGCTCCAAACCCATGTTTCACGTTTCACAGGCTAAAAAGCAGGGCCATTATATATCCGAAGCAACAGCGGCCCTATGCTAGAATCGGACACGACTTTAGGCCAGCCTCAAGCAAGGTGCAACATGACTGAAAAAATCACACCGGACTTGGTATACAAGCTCAAATCTGTGGGAGACCCGGCGTTATCGCCAAACGGCGTTCTGGTGGCCTACACCCTGGGGTGGGTTGACGGGGATAGCCTGGGCAGCCGGTCCCGCGTAATGCTGATGAACACCAACAGCGGGGCGAGCCATGAATTCACGCAAGGCAACAAAGACTCCGCTCCCGAATTCTCTCCGGATGGTCGTAATCTGGCGTTCTTGCGCTCCGATGACGGCAAGCCAGCCCAGGTATGGGTCATGGCCGTGAGTGGCGGTGAAGCTCGTCAATTGACCCATTTGGCCAAGGGTGTTTTCGACTACGTTTGGTCCCCGGACGGCAACAGCTTGGCGATTTGCGCCGATGTAGACCCGGAAGGCGTTAATGCTGACGACTCAGATGGATTGCCCCAGGTTATGGTGGTGCATCGGGTGCGCTACCGCTACGACACTCTGGGTTGGCGCGGTGATTCCCACTTCCACCTGTTTGTGCTGGATCTGGAGAGTCTTGAGGTCAGGCAGGTAACGGACGGCGACTGGGATGACCTTGGACCAGTTTGGTCGCCGGATGGCTCAAAGTTGGCCTTCATGTCTGGCCGCCGGGATGATCGAGACTTTTTGGCCCTCAGCGAGGCGTACACGGTCTCCGTTGATGGAAGTGACGTAACTCTGGTATCTGAGGGTTTGTACAGTGTGGGGGCCGTTGTGTGGTCGCCAGACGGGCAGCAACTGGCGGTCGTGGGTTCGGACGCTCCGGAAGGGATGGTGCTGTGGCAGGGTTGGCTCTACGTTTTGGAAGCAGGTAAAGCGCCCCGCAAGCTGACCGACGATGCGATCCGGCCCTTTCTTGGATTTCCGCCGGTAACGCGCCCGGCGTCGATCTACTGGACGGCCAGCAGCCAGATCATGTTCTTGGGAGAGGCCAACGGCGAGTCTTTCTTGTATCAAACGTCGCCTGAAGACGGGAAGAATTATGACGGGAAGAATGATGAAGGCGGGAAGACCGAAATACTCTGGGGTGGAGATTGCCTGGCAACGGGACTGACTATTGACCAGAGCGTGGACCAAGCCGTTGTGATCGTGACCGCTCCGGATTCTCCCGGGGATCTTCACCAGATTGACCTTGCGATTGGCGGGAGCATCAAATTATCAGATCACAACGGGTCGTATATGGCCGGGCACACGGCAGCGGAGTTGGAAAAATTCTGGATTATGCGCCCAGGGTTTGAGCCTGGCCCGGGGGTTGAGGTCGAATGCAGGTTGTATTTTCCGCCGGACTTCGATGAAGACAAGTCGTACCCGCTGGTGTTGGATATTCATGGTGGCCCCAACGGAGCGTTTTACGACTCATTTGTTCCGGCGCAGCAGGTATTGGCATCCGCCGGGTATTTGGTGTTGGCAGTAAACCCCAGAGGGTCTTCCACCTACGGCACGGATTTCATGATGGCGGTGCTGGGCGATTGGGGCGGTGAGGATTTCAATGATTTGATGGCCGCGGTGGACCAGGTGCTCAAGCGCCCGTATGTGGACCAAGACCGGCTGGGGGTGCATGGTTATAGCTACGGCGGGTACATGACCAGTTGGACGGTGGGTCACACCAACCGGTTCAAAGCTGCCGTGGTGGGCGCTCCCTGCACCAATCTGCACAGCATGTACGGCACATCAGACATTGGTATCAGCTTTGGCGAGGCCCAATGGGGCGGCTCGATTGCTGACGCGGCAGACAAGATGCTGGAGCGTTCGCCGCTCACCTACGCCGCCAACGTGGATACTCCAGTGTTGCTGATGCATGGGGATGCGGACGCTCGCTGTCCCATTAGCCAGAGTGAGGAGTACTTCACGGCCTTGAAACGGCTGGATAAAGAGGTGGAGTTTGTGCGGTTTCCCGGTTGTTCTCATCAGTTTCCCCGGTTGGGACACCCCAAACTGCGTGAGGAATACCTGGCCCGAACTCTGGGTTGGTTCAACCGTTTTCTGGCGTAGGTTGGAGCCTGCGACTCGGCCCAAGTGAGTAACTAGTTAAAAACCTGATTATCAGCAGGTGCGACGGATCAGATAACGGCTGTCTCGTTG
>CAVODA010000246.1:0-3312 GCA_963694265.1 Dehalococcoidia bacterium | reverse complement strand
AGTTGTCTTGGTGGGAGTGCCAAGTCCCGACATGAAGATTGAACTACCTCTGATTGAGGTGTTTGGCCGAGGCGGCAGCTTGAAATCTTCCTGGTACGGCGACTGTCTGCCGTCCAGGGATTTCCCAATGCTCATTGATCTCTATCTGCAGGGCCGCCTGGACCTGGACCGGTTCGTATCCGAGTCCATCGGAATCGGTGACGTGGAAGAGGCGTTCCACAAGATGGAACGGGGTGAAGTTCTGCGTTCGGTGGTGGTCTTTTAGAGGTTTTTGGTGTACCTGAGATCCAGGGGCTCCAGGGCAAACCCCGCTGATTCCCAGAAGCCTATCGCCCATAGGTGGTCTTGCTCAACCACGGCCCCAATACGCCTGGCACCCTGGTATCTGAGCCAGGTTTCAGATTCTAGAAACAGGCGTCGGGCGATGCCTTTTCGCTGGTGATCAGGGTGTACGGCCAGCCGGCAGATATTAGCACGCCAGCCATCGAACGCCGCGATTATAGAACCGGCCACCGCGTTTCCGGAAACGGCCAGAATCACGTTCGACGCGCCAGGGTTAATGACCATCTGCAAGTCCTGAGGGGTGTCGGTGATGCTCGGTGTGGACCCGGCGAGCCGCCAGATTTCCAAGACCGTGTCAATGTCATCTGTTAGACACTAACGAGTGGTCACTTTTTCTGCCATATATCGCTCTCCGTCAGCTTAGAGGTAGTTCCTGATTAGCCTGGCGTAGTCTGGCCGGCAGTTTTGGCTGCCGCAACATGGCGTAGACCACCGCGGAGGCAGCGGCGGCCACCAGGGAGACTACCAAAGGCAGATCGTAGCTGGTGTGTTGGTCAAACCACCATCCGGTCGCAAAGGGAACTGACAACAGGGCCCAACTGTAGCTCATGTTGATTATTCCCCGTAACGTAGCGTAATGGTGTCGCCCAAAATAGTTGCCGATCACACCCCAGTTGACTGGCGTTATGCCCTCCGAGATGCCCATGACCGCCGCAGATACGGCCAAGATCATCAGGCCGTCAGACGATAGCAACAAGACCAGCCCCAACGCGTAAATCACCATGCCGCCGCCGAGGATTATTTGTGCCGGAACTCGGTCGCCAAAATAACCCACAATCAACTTCGACGGCACATTCATCCCCAGTCGCAGGGTGAAAAACAACGCCGCAATGGACGTATCAAAGTCCTTCCATTCAAGAATCGCCACGTAATGAAGGTCGATGCCAACCCGGGAAACCTGCCGTAGGACCGTCCCCATCAGCAGGTACCAATATGACGATGTGCGCAACGCTTCCCGCACCGTGAACTCCGCTCCGGCATAGTAGCTTCGCAGTCGTTGTAGCTCGGCGGGGCTGGAACCAGACGGACTTGTTACCCCGGTTGCTGCCCTCGCCGCTTTTACATCAGCCTCTTTTGCGCCGTCGGGTAGCAACCCGATGCTCTCCGGCGATTCCTTTAAAAACGGCATCAGAGGGAGAATGACCAGAAGATAAGCGCCAGCTCCCATCAGCGCAGCGACCCGCCAGTCGTAGATGGCAATAATCAAGGTCATGAGCGGTATCAGGAGGGTTGATCCCAGGTTCCCTGATGCCTCGCGAACCGACATGGCACGCACTCGGTAGCGGCTGAACCAGGTCACCACCATGGCGGTGGCGGAGTCTTGGAATGCCATGGTGGCGCCGAATGCCACAAACCCCAGGTAGGCGAAGGCGAACACCCAAAGGTTCTGGGCAAAGGCGAAAATAATGAACCCAACGCCGGCCAATATGGTGCCAATCACCATTATTCTTTTCGCGCCCAGCCGGTCAACCAAATGGCCGACAAACGGCCCGGCCACTGCGCCTTCCGAGCGGCCCAGGGAGAAAATCAACGACGTTGTGGCGCGGTTCAGCCCCAATGACGCTCCCACCGGTATCAAGAACAACGCCGGCCCCTTGTCGAAGAAGGCGTTATTCATGGCCGCCATCACGCTGATTAGGCCCAAAACCCACCAGCCATAAAAGAACCGGCCGGAGAAGAATCGTCCTGGTCCTTGTCCCGGAGAACTTGTGGGCGTGTTTATTTCAGGTTGGTCTGGGGTCATGAACGGTTGAAGGGGTCACGTCGGCTGAAGAAACATGCCGATTCTGAATACTGTAGGAAGGCAGTATCGCATAATCTGCGGTTGCGGCGCGCGCAGACAACGTTTGGTTTCATGGAAACAGTCCAGCAAGTAAAATACTGGTGATTACTAGGAAATACCTGCTAGGGGACCACAATGGCTTATAACGAGAAACTGGCAGACCGGGTCCGAGCCGTGTTCGAACTCGAACCCAATTGTACCGAGCAGAAGATGTTTGGGGGCCTCTGCTTCATGGTTGGCCGGAACATGGCGGTGGGTATCACCGGGGACGATTTAATGGTGCGACCTGGTCCCATTAATTTTGAGGCGGCCCTCTCTCTGCCCCACGCTCGGCCTATGGATTTCACCGGAAGGCCCATGAAGGGTTTTGTCTACGTGGAGCCAGATGGTTTTGTCACTGACACTTCTCTGGCTGCATGGGTTGAACGCGGCGCTGCTTACGCCCGGTCCCTACCCGCAAAATAGGCTCGTTTTATCTTTGGTTAGGCGTTAATTACTGGTGCTATACTAGCCGCACTTTCCTTTGTAGATGCCCACGAATTTGCAGTTTTTGTTTTGAGAGGTTGCTATGGATTTCGGCGCAATGATGTTTTCAACGGACTACTCCATCCGTCCCGATGACCTGGCCAAGATGCTGGAGGACCGTGGCTTTGAATCCATGTGGGTACCAGAGCACACCCACATCCCGGCGGAGCGCACCAGTCCCTGGCCCGGCGGCCCTGATCTTCCCAAAGACTACTGGCATACCTACGATCCGTTCGTTGCACTCACGGCAGCGGCAGCGGTGACCACCGACCTGAAACTGGGCACCGGTATCTGCTTGATGATTGAGCGTGACCCAATCACGACTGCCAAGGAGATCGCCAGCCTGGATATGATCTCCAGAGGCCGGTTTATCTTTGGCGTTGGCGGTGGGTGGAACGCAGAGGAAATGAGGAACCACGGCACCAGCTACCGAAATCGCTGGAGAATCCTCCGGGAAAAGATACTGGCCATGAAGGAAATCTGGACGCAGGAAGAGGCTGAATTTCACGGCGACCACGTGAATTTTGACAAAATGTGGGCCTACCCCAAACCCGTGCAACGCCCCCACCCTCCGATTCTCATGGGCGGCGACGGCCCCACTACCTTTGACCGAGTCGTGGAGTACTGCGACGGCTGGATGCCCATTGGCGGGCGTGGTTCCG
>CAVODA010000245.1:0-3326 GCA_963694265.1 Dehalococcoidia bacterium | reverse complement strand
ATGCCGCTCAAAACCAGGTTATTGTGCTCCCCAAGCCCCGGCGCTGGCGTGGAGCGTCCCCTTTGACTTTTGGATAGCAACCAAGGGGTTGTCACCTGTTTGTAGGTGCCCGCTTCTGGGTGCTCGACCACGTCCCAGAATCCCCGCGATTCCAGGTGTGGGTCTTCAATAACCTCGCTGCCTTTGACCACTGAGGCAGCGGCAATACCCTGGGATTGCAGTAGATGCATAACTTGGTAATGGTCCTGGGTCTCGGTCCACGAAGAGATGATCGCGTCCAATGCCTCTTGGTTGTTCAGCCGGGCCTCCATGCTTCCGAACCTGCGGTCGCTGGTCAACTCCGGTTGGCCGATGGCCAGGCACAGGGCAATCCATTCATCCTCTGAACTCACTGATATCGCCACCCACATGTCTTCGCCCGAGCATTGATAGACCCCATGGGGCGCCATATCCCGGTGCCGGTTGGTCATGGTTCCGGCGACTCTGCCGGTTACCGAGAAATCCAGGATCGCCTCACCCAACAGCATAGTAGTGACTTCCCTCTGGGACAGGTCTACCAGGCAACCGGTGCCCGTCTTCAGCCGGCGGCGCAGGGCAGCCATCAGAGCGCCAAAGGACAAGATCCCCACTACTGGATCCGGGTAGACCAGATTGGTCATCAGGGGTAGACCATCGTCGTACCCAGTGATGGAAGCTAGGCCGGCGGTCTGTTCAAGGGTGGATCCGAGAGAGCCGTAGTTGGATTCGGGGCCGGTGGCCCCTTGGCTGCTGATCTTCAGGTAGATCAACCTGGGATTGAGCTTGGATACAACGTCGTAACCCAGTCCTAGCCGATCCATAACTGAACCACGGTAATTCTCGACCAGCACGTCGCAGGCCTTTACCAACTCAAGGAATAATTCTTTGCCCCGTTCGGCGCTGAGATCCAAAGTGAGGGAAAGCTTGTTGATGTTCCGGTGCACGTGGTGGGCGGTGGTGTTCCATGGATGCTCACCCGGTTCACCGTTGGGATAGACCCGCAGATCGTCTGGGCCCGGCCGAGCTTTGCCGCGGTTGATGTCCATCCGGGAGAGAGATTCCACTTTGATTACTTCCGCCCCCATGAATCCGAGGAACATGGTTGCGTATGGCCCCGCCGCCACCTGGCTCAAATCCAGGATGCGTAGTCCCTGTAATGCCTGCTTATTTGGAGACGTCACCAAAGCTATGCTCCACCCTTGTCAGAAGTCAGCGACAACTCATCAAGGGAATACCCCAGCCGTCGGCAAAGGATCTCATCATTATGTTCGCCCAAAATGGGAGCCACATGTAACTGCCAAGAACTGCCATCAATCCGGAAGGGTGCCCCTGGATGAACAACATCACCGATGGAAGGATCCGCGAGGGTTTGAAAGAATTCCCGGGCCACAAATTGCTGAGACACCAACAGGTCTTCCACCGTGGCCACGTAACCCGTGATGGTCCGCAGCGCCTGAAGCGTATGGTAGATTTCCTCTTTTGGCTTGGTCCCAGCCCAGTCAGCTATCACGTCCAGCAGATCCTGTTGGTTCGCCCGCCGGGCTTCTTGGGTGGTGAACTTGGGGTCGTCCACCAACTCGGGCTTTCCGATCAACTCGCATACTTTGAGCCAGGTGCTTTCTTGCACACCTGTTTCCAGCCCAGGGCTGACCCAGCCGTCCTTGGCCTGGACCAGATTGGTGCCGCGGCGGGCAGGCGTGCGTCCGAACTGGGCGTAAATCGAGGAATGTATCTGCGACACAGTCATCACTTCCATCGCTGATATGTCCACGTGCTGGCCGAACCCTTGGACGTCCCTGACGTACACCGCCATCATGGTGGCTGAAAAGGCGCTGACACCAACGGTGTAGAGTGCCGACTCCCCGCCGACCTTGAGTGGTTCTTTATCCGGTAGCCCGATGGTGTACATCAACGCTCCGGCAGCCTGGGCAACGAGGTCCGAACCCTTGTAGCTGCTGTACGGCCCGGTCTGACCGAAGGGAGTGACTGAGACGTAGATCAGGTTTGGATTTAATTCGATCAGGTGGTCGTAGCCCATTCCCAAGGACTCTAGGTATCCGGGTGGGAAGCTCTCGACTAGAATGTGGCAGTCTTGCGCCAACTTTTTTATGGCTTGGGCTTGTAGGGGAATGGCTGGGTCTAGCGTCACGCTCTTTTTACTGGTATTTATGTAGGAGAATAGGGCGCTGTTCTCAGTCGTGACGCTTCCGCCTAAAAATGGTCTTGACGACCGAGAAGAATCTCCCGTCCCAGGTGGTTCAACCTTGACTACCTCAGCGCCCAACCCAGCAAGCAGCTTGGAGCAAAATGGCCCGGCTACCCCCTGGCTCAGGTCCAGAACTCTGATATCGCTGAGAATATTGTCGTTGGTTGTAGTCATGATGAAGCGTCTTATTGAGACTGGGTGAACTATAGAACGGCGTTGTTGAGGCGTCAACACCTCGAAGCCTAAGAAACGAATGTCTCTCAGCTTGAGCAGAAAGCCTCGTTGTGCCCAAATTAGTCGGAGCTAGAGGGTTCGAAGGCCATGCCGGGGCCTCATGCCTGAGTCGACTTTGGCCCACAATGAGTCAACACGAGACGTCCTAAACGGCATCCGGGTTGATTCGAGGTTCAAATTTTGGTGGCAAGCCGAGTTCGACCGATACTAGGTCTCGGCTACTGTCTAAAAACCCGCTGATCTTGATCGTAGGAGCATCTGTCAGGTATTCGAAATTTTCGCCATCGATCCTGAACGGCCGATCGTGTCCTGGGTATATGACGCTAGCGGCTCCAGAAATCTTCTTGAGGCTTTCTTCGGCTTGTTCAACGCTCCAGAATACGAACGCTGGCAGACCGCGGCTCAAGGCCCCTGCATCTGAGATTGCATCGCCTCCAAGGCATACCAGCCCCCCCGAAGTCTCCACAAGAACACTCTGGTGTCCCGCGGTATGGCCCGGCGTATCAAACGTTCCTATTCCTTTCTCCAATTCGGTCTCACCCGAAACCTCTATAACGGTGTGGGGAGACAATGTGTCAGCGAAATATTTGGCAGTTGCATAATCATTAGCCCTCGGGTTCCGGCTATATTCTAATTCCCGTTTGGAAATCACAATTTCGGCGTTCGGAAATAAATCAGTGTTTTGGGAGTGGTCCCAATGGGCATGGGTTAGTATCACTCTTCCGATTTCCTCGGTAGAAATTCCATGGCTTTGCAGAGTTTCAACCAACATAGTCCGCCGTCCAAAGTGTCCTACATCCACCACCGTCAGTTTTTCCCCTCGGACTAAGGTCACCGTACAAAGACCTAGCGTCCCCTGATCAGTGTT
>CAVODA010000244.1:0-3330 GCA_963694265.1 Dehalococcoidia bacterium | reverse complement strand
CTTTGGAGAGCGCATGGCGACTCAACAAGATTTGGAAGCTTTCTCAACTCAGGTAACCTGCCCGGATGACTTCGATGATTTCTGGTCTGGCACACTGGAGATGCTGTCCGGGATTTCGCTCAAATCAGTGATTACGGCTGAGCCGATTCGCAGCAACGAAGATGTCCATGTTTTCCACGTTACCTATCTGAGCCTGGGTGGCCTGGAAATCTCAGCTTGGTATAGCCTGCCCACCAAGGGTGAGGTGCCGTTTCCTGCCATTGTCAATTTCCCCGGATATAAGTCAGAGCCGCCGGTGCGTCGAGACTGGGGCAAGAAAGGCGTGGCTGTGCTGTCGGTGGCGGTCCGGGGCAAACTCATGAGTAGTTCGGACTTCAACCCCGGTTATCCTGGCCTACTCACCGCCGGTCTGGAAAGCAAGGAGACCTATGGTTATCGGGGAGTTATTTCTGACTGTGTGCGGGCAGTGGACTTTCTTCATTCCCGCCCGGAGATAGACCCGGAGCGTATCTACGCCTGCGGTAGCAGCCAGGGCGGAGGTCTTACCTTGATCACATCAGCCCTACGCCCTGAGATTAAAGCCGGAGTTGCGGGGTATCCCTTCTTGTGCTGCTATCCTGAGGCCATGACCATGTTCCAGTCTTATCCGTACGACGAGCTGGCCTGCTACGCCCGAGCTTATCCCGGTGACGAAGAACAGATGCTGGACACTCTGCGCTATTTCGACGCCGTGAACTTTGCCCCCAGGATCAAGTGCCCCATGGTGGTGGGTATCGCTTTGGATGACGAGGTATGTCCGCCCGAGACCAGTTACGCAGCCTACGACGCTTTGACCGCCCATAAGGAACTCTGGTTGTTTCCCAACTCTGGACACGGCAACGCCCACGACTATCCCGGCCAAGAGCGGGCCTGGCTGGAAAACCAAATCGGTTTAACGGCGGTTGGCTCATGAGCATCTCAGCGGACCGATTTTGGCGAGAAAACGAGGCAGTCTTGGCTGAGGTCATGCCGCAGCTACAGGTGCAGCGGGATGATTTCTACTCCCAAGAAGATTGGGACATTTACCAATTGCATTACACATCTGCCGACGGTATGTGGCTCTTCTCCTGGTTGTCGGTGCCCAAGGGAGACGGGCCATTTCCAGCCATCGTCCGCATGCCCGATTACGGCAGCGTCCATGACATTGTTTACACGTCGTTGCGCGACCGGGCAGTGGTCATGAACCCCACCTACCGTGGCCAAAGGCAGAGCGACCATTCGTTCCAGGCCAAGTATCCGGGGCTGCTGACAGAGGGCATTGGTGACCCCGGCTCCTATGTCATGCGCCGGGTATTCGTTGATTTGCTTAGGTCAGTGGATGTCCTCTACGAACAGAACCTGGCCCGGATAGGGAAGTTGGCTGTGAATGGCGCTGGTCTGGGTGGGTCTCTAGCGTTGGCCGTGGCCGCCCGACGCGGCGTGGTGGACGCAGTCGCTGCCAACACACCCATGGCCTTGGGTAATCCAGCTTCTCTCGCGCCAGGGCTGGCCTACCCGCTGGCGGAGTTGGACGATTACCTGCGTTTGTATCCGGACCAGCGAGACGCCGTGATCCAGAGCACTGCAGACCTGGACCCGCTCAACACGGCCAGCCATATAATCGCTCCGGTGCTGCTCAGTGTGGGCATCAACGACACTGGCTCTTGCCCGCTGGCTTTTGGCGAAGAGCTGGCGTCGCTGATCCACCATTGTGACCTCCGCGTTTACCACGGTGCGGCAGAGGGCGGAGGTCACGAGCACGCCCAGATCCAGCTATCTTGGCTGTCGGACAAGCTGGGATTGGGCTAGGCGAATAGGTCAATAAACGAGGGCCACGGCTGGGGTTCAGGGAACTCTGGCTGATATAATTAATTTAGTAGAGAGCCTGGAAATTTGGCCCTTTACCTGACGTACCAACGACGAACTAAATTGGAGAAAACATTGGCCATGGAGCAATTGAAACAACACCTGTCGACCCTCGATCAAAAGATTGCGTCGTTGGTGGAGCGTCTTTGACCTGGCCAATAAAGAAGACGCCATAAGCGTCATGGAGCGCGAGGCAGGCGAGCCTGGTTACTGGGACGACCACCAATCCGCGCAGATGAAAATGCAACAACTGGGCCGCCTGAAGGATACCGTGAACCTTTGGCGCGGTCTGGAATCCAGCTCTAAAAACCTGGTTGAACTCACCTCAATGGCCCTGGAAGAGAACGATGCTTCTCTACAGGAGCAGTTGGAGGTTGAGTCTGCGGACTTGTCCCAACGTCTGGCTAGAGAAGAGATCAACCTAACCCTGTCCGGCCCTTACGATGACCGCCCGGCCATTGTGAGCATCCACGCCGGCGCTGGCGGTACCGACGCCCAAGACTGGGCCGAGATGCTGCTGCAGATGTACTGCCAATGGGCTGAGAACTGGAAGCGCCCACTGGATGTGATGGACCTCTCCTACGGTGAAGAAGCAGGACTCCGTGGCGCGACATTGGAGATTGGCGGAGCCCACGCCTTTGGCTATCTACTGGCAGAGCAAGGCGTCCACCGGCTGGTGCGACTCTCTCCGTTTGACCCCAACAACCTGCGTCAGACGTCGTTCGCTCAAGTGGAGATTCTGCCCACGTCCGAGGACGACCCTGAGGTGGAAGTACGCTCGGAAGACATCAAGATGGATACATTCCGGTCTAGTGGCCCCGGCGGACAAAATGTACAAAAAGTGGCCTCCGCAGTTCGGCTGACCCACGTCCCCTCCGGCATAGTTGTTACCTGCCAGAACGAGCGTTCGCAGCACCAGAACCGGGAGTTTGCCATTCGCATTCTCAAGGCCAAGCTGTTAGCGCGACAGGCCGAGGAAAAGGCCAAACAGGTGGCCAACATGCGGGGCGAACGGTCAGCCAATGAATGGGGCAACCAGATACGAAGCTACGTGCTCCACCCGTACAAGTCGGTGAAAGACCACCGGACCAACTTGCAGAGCACCAACCCCGACGCGGTATTGGGCGGCGACATTGATAAGTTCATTGAAGCCTACCTGATGTCCAAAGTTGGCGAATAAGCCAGCGGACCTATTCCGTGATTCGTATGGCTGGCCGGACCCAACGTACTTCAAAGTTGGTGGCGCAGTTGATTCCTGCCTTGGCAGGAATGACGGTGGGGGCTGGTTAGACTACGAGGCAATCACAACCGTAGGGGCGGGTTTGTAACCCGCCTTGGCTGAGGCAGAACCCGTTTTACCACGTAAACCATCACATGGTTTGGTCGCGATGATGACTTCATCTGCCACAAGAACCGGCAGGTTAAAAACCAGCGACTAGAAGGCCG
>CAVODA010000243.1:0-3332 GCA_963694265.1 Dehalococcoidia bacterium | reverse complement strand
CTACGGGATCATGGCCCTGCACGAGAAGATTAAGAAATACCACAACCTGCCCAATGGCCCGTTCGGTCGGGGCGCCAAGTCAGAGAACTCCTAGATGGTCGTTCTGAAACTGAGCGGCGAAGATTTGACGGAAAAAGTCGGCGCGGGCGTACCGGACTCTCTGGCTTCAGCCTTTGAAAAACCTACCGGACAAACTTCCAATGACGAGCTGTGGATAAAGTCTTCCAGGGTTGCTGACGTTGCCAGTTTCCTGAAATCCGACACTGGACTGGACTTCAATTTCCTGAACTCCATCTCGGCCGTCGATTACATTAACCATTTTGAGGTCGTATATCACCTGACCTCTATGAATAAAGAGCACACAGCCATCATCAAGACCCGCTTGGATGGCCGCGAAGAACTGAGCCTGCCATCGGTTTATCACCTGTGGCGCGGGGCTGATTTCCAAGAGCGGGAGATTTGGGACCTGATGGGCATCAGCTTCACCGGGCACCCCAATATGAAAAGAATCATGCTGTGGGAGGGCTTTGATGGCCACCCACTGAGGAAGGACTATCTATAGCTGACAGCCGTCAGCCATCAGCAGTCAGCTTGAATAAAGCTGAGCGCTGATCGCTGAAAGCTGACCGCTTTCTAGCCATGCCAATCCAAACTGAGCCGATGACGGTGAACATTGGGCCGCAGCACCCTAGTACCCACGGGGTGTTCCGGCTGCGCGTTACCTTTGACGGTGAGGAAATCCTGGAAGTTGAGCCCATCTTTGGCTACCTGCACCGGGGCACGGAGAAGCTGGCCGAGGAGCGCAACTACACTCAGATAGTTACACTGACCGACCGCCTGGACTACGTTTCTTCCATGATTAATAACCAGGCCTACTGTCTGGCCGTGGAAGAATTAGCGGGTGTTGAAGTCCCGCAGCGGGCCAAGTACCTACGGACGCTCACCGCCGAGTTGCAGCGGGTGGCCAGCCACCTAATGGGCATCGGTTTCTTCCTGCAAGACCTGGGTACCTTAGGCACCCCATTGATGTACGCCTTCCGGTCCCGTGAAAAAATACTGGACCTTTTTGAAATGCTCTGTGGAGCGCGAATAACCGTCAGTTATATGCGTCCCGGCGGCGTGTTCTTCGACGCCCCGGAAGACTTCTGGCCGGCCTTGGAACAGTTTCTGGAAGACTTTGAAACCGAGTACGCAGAGATTGAGCAGCTGATCTTGGAGAACGAGATTGTCATGGTCCGTACTCGCGGGGTCAGCATTCTGCCTCTGGACATGGCCATCAACGCCTCGGTCAGCGGCCCTGTGTTACGGGCCAGCGGGTCTGACTGGGATTGGCGCAAGAAAGCCCCATACGATGCCTACGACCGCATGGAGTTTGATGTCCCGACGGCCACCGGTGGCGACAATTACGACCGGTTTTGGGTGCGTATCCAAGAGATTCACCAGAGCATTCGCATCGTCAAACAATGTATCGAGCAGATCGAGCCGGGCCCGACCCGCGCCAATGTGCCATTGATTATCAGGCCCAAGCCCGGTGCGGAGGCCTACGGACGCGTGGAGGCCTCCAAGGGTGAACTGGCCTTCTATCTGGTGTCCGACGGCGGGATTAGCCCCTACCGAATGAAAGTACGCTCGCCATCCCTGATCAACCTGACGGTGACCGAGCATCTGCTGGTGGGTTGGAAACTGGCAGACATGATCGTGACCCTGGGCAGCCTGGACATCAACATGGGTGAAGTGGACCGATGAACTGTGTTCTAGGTTCCGACAACATCCTGAACGATACCGTTTTGTACCGGGTAATATACGAGGCTGTGGGCCAAGTATTGCCCTGTGGCATGTCCTACGTAGTGGCCGGGTTGGCGATGATGCTGCTCTTGGTCAACGGCGTGCTACTGGGCGCTGGTCTGTTCTCCTGGGTTGAGCGTCGTTTGATTGGCCGGTTCCACAACCGGATTGGGCCGAACCGCTGGGGCCCATTTGGCATGCTGCAACCGTTGGCTGACTTGGTGAAACTGCTCACCAAAGAAGACCTGACTCCCAGGGGTGCCGACAAGTTGGTTTTTGCCATTGTCCCGGTCGTGATGGTGGCCCCTGTGATTTTAGTGATGGCTGTGGTGCCCTTTGCCAAAGACACCGCCCTGGCTAACCTGAACGTGGGTATCCTGTACATCCTGGCCGTGACATCAATAACGTCCATTGCCATTTTCATGGCTGGTTGGTCGTCGGATAACCGGTATGCCATGTTTGGTGCCTCCCGCGGTGTGGCCGTGCTCATCAGTTATGAAGTGCCGGTGGTCATGTCATTACTGGGCGTGGTGATAGTGGCCGGGTCAATGTCTCTGGATGACGTTGTCACCGCCCAAGCCGTTCCCTTCTTCTTGGTCCAGCCCTTGGCGTTCTTCGTCTTCCTGGCTGGAACGTCCGCTGAACTTAACCGGACGCCGTTTGACGTGGCTGAGGCCGAGTCAGAGATTATTGCCGGATATCACATTGAATATAGCGGGGTGAAATTCGCCCTGATACAGGCCGCCGAGTTTGGCGCGGTTCTGACCTCATCTGCCGTGATGGTGACTTTGTTCCTCGGTGGTTGGTCTGGACCTTTTGCCAGCTACTTAGGCTGGGCCTGGTTCCTGATGAAAATAGGTATCTTGGCCTTTATATTCAGTTGGGTCCGGGCCACCTTCCCCAGATTGCGCATTGATCAATTGCTGGCCTTTGCCTGGAAGTTTTTGCTGCCCCTCAGCATTATCAACCTGTTTGCCACTGCGCTTGAGGTCTACTTCCTGCGTGATGCCGCCGGCACCCTGGACACGACCGACCTTTGGTTCATGGCCGGGATTAACTTTGGCGTAGCATTTGCCTGCTTACTGATCTTTGGCACCCTGATCAAAGAGAAAGTCCGCCCTGCAGGCCCTATAACTGGAGCTACCCTCTCCACCGGGGAGGCTGATTAATATGTACGGAATAAACCTGGCCAAGGGTCTAATGGTGACCCTCAAGAACTTCACCAAGAAACCGTTCACGGTCCAATATCCTGAGGAACGGGTCAAACAGCACCCACGGTTCAGGGGTGAGGAATTTGTCTGGTACGAAGAGCGCTGCACCGGTTGTGCCTCCTGCGCCAAGTATTGTCCGCTGGGTATCATCAAGATTGTGACCTCCCCCAGCGAGACGGCTCCCGCCGAGGGCGACAAGTACAAGCTGGAATTGTTCGATATATCGATCAACCGGTGCATGTTCTGTGGGCTGTGCGTTGAGGCCTGTCCTTACGACGCCCTGTTCATGGGCAGCGGTTTTGAACAGGGACAATATTCCAGAAAAGATATGGTTGT
>CAVODA010000242.1:0-3357 GCA_963694265.1 Dehalococcoidia bacterium | reverse complement strand
TCTCCGACCCGGTGGAACGGTGCCATGAATACGCCAAACTTCATCCTATAATAAGCCATTATTCCGTTATATGGCCTGGTTCTCCTCTACCTGATTGAATTTCGGGTTGTCCGGCGGATTGTTTAGAGGGAATAACGCAGAAACCGAGGTAGAAGGAGATTAGGGGAGATTTCCAATCGGGAAACCAGGGCAGTCAGACTCCACTGGCTATCTAGGACTGGGAATTACGTCATTTACGAAATATTCCATGGTGCGCAGGACTTTTTCGTAAGGGATATTCCCCCAGGCAAAAACACTGATGAAGTAATTGATGGCCGACTCTTCAATGCTCTGCCAGACTTTTTCTTTTACGGTCTGCGGTGAACCGGCGACGATTTTGCCGTCGGCCAGGAGGGTATCGAAGTCGTACAGCCACTTCAGGTTGCCTGAGTTTCCGATGTTCCACAGGTAATTGATGTTGTCGCACCAGGCTTTCCAGGCGCTGCGGGCCTCTTCTATTGCCTCGGCATCGGTGGGTGCGATGTAGACGTGACGGGTCTGCCCCTGCTTGGGCTCCAAAGTTGAGTTGTTGATTCGGTCCGGGTAGTTCTGGTGTTCCTGCCAAATCTCCCGGTATAGTTCAAAGTGCTTCTTGACGACCGCGTTGGTGTCAAAGATGTGACTGGTGTTGATACCGTTTTTGGCCATCCACGGCACGGTCTCAATATTGCCGCTGGCGTACCAGATGGGCGGGTGCGGTTGTTGGAAGGGCCTAATCCAGAGGCGGATGTCCTTGTAATTATAGAACTCGCCTTCATGGTTTAGCGTCTCGTTGTTCAATCCCTTCAGCAACACCGCCAAGGCTTCGTCAAACATAGCTCGGCCCTTCTCAGGATCAACCCCAAACCGGGCAACTTCGTAGGGGACTATGCCTCGGCCCACGCCCAATTCCAGTCTCCCTTTGCTCAGGTGGTCCAACATACAGACCTCCTGAATGAGACGTAGCGGGTTGTAGAGTGGCAATAGATAAACCAGAGGGCCGAGTCTGATCCGGGAAGTCCGCTGGGCAACGGCTGATAAGAATAGGCCTGGAGATGGCGCAACGCTCAGGGGAGTGGTGTGGTGTTCCGCCATGTGGTAGCAATAGAAATCCTGTTTATCGGCGTACTCCAGCAGTCTCAGGCGATCCTCAAATATCTCGGCCGGGGAGTGTTGGTCCCACTCAACCCAGTCAAAGATTCCCCACTGAATCTGCCTGCCATCCGCGGTCTCACTAGCCATTAAGTTGCCTCCCCAAATGATCAGAGCCCGGAATTAATCTCCGGGCTCTGAAACTAATCGCCAGTCTAGGAAACTTCTGCTTAGGACTCGATACCGGTATCGAACTGCACCAAAATCCCGCTGGGATCAACGGCAAAGAACGTGCGGACGTTTCCGTTCTCGTCAGCAAATGCCTCGATGCCGCCGGCAATCTCAACACCTGCGGCGATCAACTCGTCAGCCAGAGCGCGGACGTCTTTGACTGTGAATGACACGTGGCTAACGCCAACCTGGTCCAGTTTGATTCCCGAACCGTCTACCTCTTCACCGGGGTGACTGGTCATAACAAAGAACTGTTTCTCGCCCCACTCCAGGTATACGTTCCGGCGGGTTGCCCGCTTGTGGGCATAGGTGTGGGTCAGTCCGCCGGTGCTGGTGTCTTGAATGAAGTCCTTGACGACTTTCATGCCCAGAATATCCCGATAGAACACCAATGACTTGTCCATATCCGCAACGCAGACTGCAATGTGTGAAATTCCTGAAGATTCCATTTTAAGTTTCCTCCATTATCTGTGATTCAAATTAGTAATTCGTGCCTAACGCGCCAATGCTATTTCGGCATCGTTGTTTTGTCAAAAGGCCTGACAATTTACCTGGCGATTTACCTCGCAATTTAATCTCAGAGAGGTTAATCCAGGTAACCAGACACGGTGCGCCATTTGAGGTAGTCAACAAGCCCTGCTTTTAGGTCGTAATTTGGCGTCCAGCCCAAGTCGCTGAACAGCCGGTGGTTAGACAGCGGGCCACGGGAGTAGTTCTCCCCGGCCGCCTTCACTCGGGACACTGTGTTTCCGGTTACCTGGGTAGTTGGCGATAGCTCAATAATCCCTTTGAGTATCTGTTCAAAGGTCAGCCAGATGCCGGTGGTGAGGTTGTACAGGTCGTGGGGCAGGTCTGGTGCGTCCAACACTGCACGCAGGCCCTCTGCGATGTCTGTGATGTAGATGTAATCACGCCCGTCGTCCATGTCTTCCGTGGCGATGCCCTCACCGCGCGCCACACGGCCCGTCCAGTCATGGAAGACTGACATTACCGCCCGGTGGCCGGTAACCCGTTCCATGGGCCCGTAGGGAGTGCTGAGGCGGACGGTGGCAGTGGATAGACCGTGTATTTGGCCGTAGCGGCGGGTAATCATCTCGCTGGCGAATTTGGTGATGCCGTACAGGTTCTCCGGCACCGAAGCAGCTTCCTCATTCAAGGTCTGATCGCCGGGAAGGGCCGAACCGTAGGCCGCCCCGGAACTAACGTAGATGAATCGCTTGGTCTGCTGTGTCCGCGCCAACTCCAACAGGTTGGCTGTGCCCTCAAGGTTGATGGCAATGACGTCTCGGCTGCGTTCAATCTCTAGGGCTTCCCGGTTGACCGTATAGACCGCTGCGTGCACGATTTTGTCTATCTGATGGTCTTGACCCAACCGCGCCACTGAATCTGGGTCGACGATATCGCCCTGAACAAATATTACTGGGCTGTACGCCTGGCCGACAAAATCCTTAATCAATTTGTCTGGCCCATTAATGTCAAAACTAATCACCTGGTGGCCGTTGTCAGCCAGGTCCTTGACTATGTTCGCCCCCACAAATCCTGTCCCACCGGTCACTAGCGTTACCATTCCGCCGCCTCCCCAAGTTTATTATCTATCTTTCTCGTTGCCGAAATTACCTGATGCACTATGGTCTGACCGGGATAACTAGTCAATTGGGACTAGGTTAAATCCTTCCCCTGGTTGACCAAATCAAAACTGCAACCTACGTATAATACCGACGTGGCAACACTACTAGAAGCTAAATCCCTCACCAAACACTACGGTCAGACCATTGCGCTGATGTCTGTGGAGTTCCAGGTACAAAATGGAATCACCGGACTGCTTGGCCCCAACGGCGCCGGCAAGAACACGGCCATCAAGCTGTTCTTGGGTTTGCTCAAACCCACGTCAGGTTCAGCCGAAGTGCTGGGTGAAAAACCTTATGAATCGCTAGACGTGCGGTCTCGGTTGGGCTATATGCCGGAGCACGATTGCCTGCCCACTGCCATCACCGCGTCTGAGTTTTTAACCCACAT
>CAVODA010000241.1:0-3365 GCA_963694265.1 Dehalococcoidia bacterium | reverse complement strand
TTCTGATTTCCTCTTCAAAATCCTGCTGGGTGTAGAGGATCGTTTGGTCGGCACCAGCGTTGGCTGCCAACTCGGCTTTGGCTTCCGTTGAGACCGTGGTGAAAACATAAACGCCCAGGCGCTTTAGCATCTGGATTAGGAGCAGTCCCATCCCACCTGCCCCGGCGTGGACTAAAACCTGGTCGCCAGGGTTGAGTCGGGTAATGCCAAAGACCAAAAAGTGGGCGGTCATGCCTTGGAGCAGTGATGCTGAGCCGGTGGCAAAGTCCATGGCATTCGGTATGCGAACCAACAACCATGACGGCACGGCTTGGCGTTCGGCATAGGAGCCGGTGTGCATGGCATAGGCCACACGGTCGCCAACTACCACCTCGGTGACGCCTTCACCAATAGCGGTGACAACGCCGCAGGCCTCACGGCCCGGAGTCCATGGGAAATTGGCTGGTGGATTGGTGCCCTTGCGACTGGAGACGTCAGTGTAATTAACGCCGATGGACTTGAGGTCAACTATTGCTTGGCCGGGTCCTGCTGTTGGCTCTGGAACCTCTTCTAGTTTTAGAACTTCGGGCCCGCCGATCTCATATGCGCGTATCGCCTTCATGTTGGTCTCCATTGAGTTTTCAGGTTAATTATCAGGTAACTCCCAGGCGCAGACGCCCTGGGGATTTGTGGGCAAGGTTACAGGAAGTGAAGGCAGTGGGGAAGGAGATGACGGGTACAAGCCGTTTAATTTCTTGTTTAGTTGCCGCTAATCTGTGGCTACCAGTTCCGGTATGGGTTCTGTTACAGCCGAACTTAGGTCACGCAACCGCTCCCATATTACGCGTATCTGTCTTGGGCCACGGCCAGCTATTTTTGCAGTCTTTGGTGTCAGCAAGAACAGGGTTTAGATGGTTGGCCGACCGTCTGACTTTGGGCGGTTTCAGCTCCTAGGCCGAGCTGCCGTCAGTTACAGGCCGTCGAATCTCCACCGGTTCAATCCGTAAGCCCAATGCCGATATTTTTGGGTAATATCGACATTGCCACACTGGAAGCAACCCAATGCATCATAGCTCAGTGTCAGATCGCCCCCGCATTTTTCGCATCCCTTGAATGCTGAAACATTTTTTCACCCCTCTTTGACCACCGGAGTGACCGGTTCCTTGTTTCACTGTTGCATCTACTAGTTAACGCTCATGACAGAGTTGAGACCATGACGATGGAAACAGGTGTTATGTGAGCCTAGCCATAATTCCGGGCTGTTTTCGGACAGCCGTCTTCTGTGTGGAAAGTGACGATAATGAGCCTGGGGGCGGTCGGATAAGTTTACTTTGCGGGCCTGGTATGGTTTATTAGAGTACGAACGACTGTCCGATAGAGCTGGTGGTTTTCCGGTGGTTCATAACGGTTCAGGGCAATAATTTGTTAACGATTAGGGAGCAACTGACGCTATGAGTTTCGAGATGATAAAGATCGACCAAGTGGATAGGGTGGCCATCGTGACGTTGAACCGGCCTGAGGTTCTAAACGCTCTGAACCTGCAACTGGTACAGGAGTTGGATGAGTTTGTGACCGAGGCTGAGGAAGATGACGGTATTGGCGCCATTGTCATTACCGGTGCCGGAGAAAGGGCATTCTCCGCGGGCGCCGACATCCACGAGAACCGAGAGAAGTCCGACGAAGAGCGCTCGGCCGGTGCGGCAAAACGGGCCGAATATAGCTGGCACCTGGCAATCTCTTCCAAGCCGATCATCGGCGCAATCAACGGTCTCTGTTACGGTGGCGGCACGGTCATGGCCACCGGCCTAGACTTTCTTATGGGCTGTGAAAAAAGCAGCTTCCGGTTCTTGGCGGTCAACTACGGACAGTTGAACGCCACTTGGAGCCTGCCCACCATGGTCGGTTGGCCCAAGGCCAAGGAACTGCTCTATAGCGGACGCGAGGTTTTTGCTGATGAGGCCTACCACATTGGCCTCATCAACCATCTGGTGCCGTCTGGAGACCTGATCGACCGGACCGTAGAAGTAGCGGCGGGCATTGCCAAGAACCGACCTGAGGGTGTGGCCAACATTAAGTCATTGTTGATTGAGCACACTGGTGAGGCGCTACAGACCCAGTTCCTGACTGAGATTGAAGGTCGGAAGGACCGCTTCAAGGGGCTAACGGTTGAGGATGGCTTCAAAGACTTCTTGTCTCGCAAGGGACGCAAGCCCCGCGCTTCTTAACCAATTTATTTCCTGAATTTTCGGGAGTATGTCCAGGCTTGAACATTTGATGACCCCCGGTTAATTAACCGGGGGTCATTTTCATTACTGCCGTTTATCTTGTGCCCCTCTGCCAGCAGGAGTAGAGTAGGTGCCCTTGAGCATATGGCGAGTTCCGATGTTGGATAGCTCCGGTGGGCCGGGGTCTAAGTCGGACCTTCACTCTGGTTATCTCGATTACTGAATTGATAGACCTACTAACCATCCGCAACATGAACCCCGGCGCAGTGGCATTCCGGTTTGGATTGCCACTTGTCGTTTTCCTCGCGGTGCTCCTGGCCCCCAACCCTGATGGGCTCACGGATCAAGGTCAACGGGCTTTGGCCGTGATGGCGGCTGCGGTGGTGCTGTGGGCCACTGAGACGCTGCATATTGCCGTCACGGGTATGGTCGGCATTGTTTCTCTGATCTTGTTCAAAGGCGTAGATGACGCCAGCGTGGCGTTGTACGGGTTCTCCCAGCCGGTCACTTATTTCCTGGTCGGCATTCTCACCCTGGGACTGGCGGTGCACCGTTCTGGTCTGGCAGAGCGCATGTCGGTCTACTTGATTCGGTTCGCCAAGGGCAACCCCAAACTGCTCTACGTTCAGATGCTGGCCGCGTTTGCCGGTCTGACGTTTGCCCTACCCTCCGCCAGCACCCGTGGTGCCATCATGGTGCATGTGTACGAGCAGGTGATGGAGCGTTGGGGCGTAGGGAAGACCGACCCGCTGAATAAAGCGGTCATGCTGGCCATGGGCGGGCTGAACCGACTGGGCTCCACTGCGCTGCTGGCTGGCGGCATCACTCCGGTGGTGGCCTCAGCCCTGATCGCCGATTTTGGCGGTGTTAGCGACTTCTCATGGACCCGGTGGTTCATCCTGATGGCTGTGCCCTTCTACCTAATCTTGATCTGCGGTGGAATACTCGTCTACATGATGTACCGGTCGGGGTTCACCCTGCCCGAGGGCGCAAACACGGCAGATTTGGAGCCGGGGCCGATAACCGGCAAAGAGATCAGGGCCGGCCTGATTGCCGTCGGCACGGCGCTGCTCTGGTTCACTGACTTTGCCCACGGTCTGCCGCCGGTGGTACCGGCCCTCATAGCCATGACAGTGGTTCTGCTACCGGGCGTTGGTCTGC
>CAVODA010000240.1:0-3366 GCA_963694265.1 Dehalococcoidia bacterium | reverse complement strand
GGAACTTAGCCGACAGAAAGACCAGGGGAAGAGTGATGTTCACCAACAGCCAGGGCATCTTTTCGCTGGCTAGCGTGTAGGCCAAGAAGGTGACAGCGGCCCAAATGGTCAGTGCCAAACCCAAAATGTCCCCGCGCTTGAGGAAATAAAACGCGCCGGCAATGCCAAACACCAAGGGCAGCAATTCGTAAACCGGTAACCCCACAAAGTAGTAGTACCAGGGTTGGTTGCCCCGGGCCACGTCTTGCTGGGCAACCCAGTAACCCATCCCCTGCCAAGACCCGCTGAAGACCCCGGACATCTGGGTGTACAGAGTGGTGTAGAGAGCAGACCAGATGAAATAGAAGATACCGGCGCAGATTAACCAGGGCACTCCCAGCCAACGGATTCCCAAGACCACTGAAAGGATGATTGTCCCGGAGAGCACGCCCAATGCAACAACGTAGTTCATTGGCAGACCGTTGTCCCCCGCGCCAATGGTCACCTGGCTGGGCAGTATCCCATTCACGATTGCGTCCAAGTTAACCACCGGCGTGAACAACACGGCATAGAGGGAAGTGAGTAAAACTGGGATGAATAACAGCAGGGTACTGCGCTGGAATGGGTATCTGTAGTAGACCAAACTTGATATTGCGCTCACCCCCATTAAGGCAGCCAGCGACAGATCCACCACTGGCACTCCACCAGTTTCTATTACATCTTCGATTGGACGGTATAGCAGGAGGATAATCCCGGCGGCAATGGCCGATGGAACTCCGACCAGGCAGGCAATACGCCGCTCGTTCAGAGGCCCGCGGCGAGCCAGCCAAGCCAATAACGCCAACCCCGCAACGGCCACTGCAATATGCGCGACAATAGGTAGGTCCTGGACGGGCAGAAGCAGTGTCTTTCCAGCCCAGGCTGGCGCTCCGACCAGGCCCACGGTCCCGTCCACGTTGGCCACGTTGCTGCCGGTCTGCGGGTCTGGGTTTGTTAGGGTCAGCCCGAAGATATTTTGAAATAACCCTGTTAGCGCCGACCACTGGGGCAGACTGAGGGTAATCAGCAGCAACAAGAACCCGGCTGAATGGCTCACCTGGGAGAGTTTCGTGCGCCCCAAGGCCCAGGGAACGATATCGGCGATTGAGAACAAGAAAAGTATGAGACCAAAGACGGCAACCACTAGATAGGCCGTTTCTTTTGTGGCGAACATCAAGGCGATGATGACCGATGACAGGTAGAGATAGCGGCGATGACCCTCGTGAATGTAGCGCCACATCAAGGTTAATAATGTAGCGGCGAAGAAGGCCATGATGATGTCATTGCGCCCGAACCTGCTGAAATAGAGCATGGTTGGTGATACGGTCAACATGACGGCAGCCAGGAGCGCGGCAGTGCGCCCGAGGTAGTCGCGGAAGAAGTAGGGCACAGCCACCAATGCGGTTCCAAACAGAATATATCCCAGCCGCGCCGTAACATCAGTGTCGCCAAAGACCTTGAAGATCAAGGCGGCAAGTTCTATCTGGAACGGGCCGTGCATCCATGGCGAATGGATATAATCGGTGCCAAAAACCCAAGGCCAGCCAAGGAACGCGCCACTACTCTCGGACAATCGCCAGGCAAAGTGCAGGTGAATGGCCTCGTCGTAGTGTACTGTGCGACCACCCAACTCCCAGAGTCGCATTGCCAACGCAACTACGATCACGACTAGGAAACCAGCTTCCAGCCAGCCAAAGGAGCGACCTCCCCAAAGCTTCTGGGCAAGTGTCCGTGGTGAAACGGCCGATTTCATCCGGCCTGGAAACTGATCATCGTTCATCTATTTTCTGCAGTTGATTGGACCATCTCGTAGACTATTACGTCGTCCTGTTCAAAAGCGGTTCTAAGGAACCCTGCTGAGCCGGGGGGGGCCAAGAATTTCTCGGATTCTTCAAAGTCCGCCAGGTTGTCTCCACCATAGGTGCGCCGCTCCCTTGAGCCTAGGTAAACGTAGCGCACATCGTAGGCGTCTAGCAAGGAACGCACTACACCAGAATCGGCGCTACTGTAGATGATTTTAACGTCTTCTTCCCGGCCCGTAAACGATGATGCGCTGCGCCACTGGAGTTCATGGCCCTTCCAACCAAGGACCGTTGGCAGGCCGGTGCTGGACGAAATTCTGGCAAACTCTGTGTAGTCATCACCCACTGCTTCCACCATCCGACCCCAAGGTGCATCGTCGCGCAGCCACTGAATGGCGGCGTACTCTCCGGGGGACGGTCGCTTCAGGAAATCCAGCCCGTCCAGGGTATTATCGGAGAGTGTATGGCCTTCACGGAGCACGCCAGTCCGGTCGAGTACCGCGCCCAGCGGGAAGTACATAGATGCCACCAATAGCACCGTGGCTGTCCCGATCCACACGTACCGGCCAAGGGGCAAAATCCGACCGAGATTGAAGGGCCAACTTACTGATGAGCGGGCCGACCATAAGTAATAGAGCCCGTAGGACCCGACGATTCCCAATAACAACCAGGCTTGGTAGTAGATTTTGAACACGGTGTTCATGCGCCGGAACCCGCCGCCAAATTGGTCCACCACGTAGAACATCTCTGCGCCAATCAACAGGTAGAAGGCCAGACCAGCGAGTAGCAGCGGGAACACTGTGATTGGTTCCAGCTTGAGTCTGCTCCGCTGCATGGCGCTGAACCCAGCCACGCCGACGAGCAGCAAACCCGGAATCACCAGGATGATGCGACTTCCGATCTCACCAAAGGCCGCGCTTGTTCCGTCGTCGATCCAGGTGGCAAAGAAGGCCAGGCCGGTCCAAATCAGAAATGGCGTTGCTACTACGACCATAACGATGACCGCGCCTGAACTATCACTATCAGATGGGCGGACCAACCCTGGGAGTTGGCGCAGCAAGAAGGAAACGGCCAAGAGGATTAATGGCCCCATGACCAAGAACAGTAAGATGGGCCTGGTGTTGACGTCTCGTAGCGGCAGAATACCCGATGTTTGGGCTTCGAAATCGCTGTAGAACGGCAGGAAAAAAACGACCGCCAGAACAATGATTGGCAATACTACTATCGCGGTGCCGAGAGCGGCCCGGGTTAGGCTACCACCATATTCTCCGTAGGCTTTGACCATCGCTGCAGCGGCAAGAATGGCGACCAAGACCGGCATGTCCCAGATGTTGATGAAGGCTAGAGCCCCAATGAAGAGGGCAATGGCGACGGCTTCCACTGCGTTCTCACGCAACCAGCCCAGCCCTAATTTACCGGTGGCCAGGAAGAAATTCAGAGTAACGCCCAGCCCTAGAATAACGAATGGCAGGCTCATTACGTGGGGGTGCAGGTCGCCCAGGATGAAGCTGAAAAACGGGAACTCGGTGATGGTGTAATCCAGGCT
>CAVODA010000239.1:0-3392 GCA_963694265.1 Dehalococcoidia bacterium | reverse complement strand
GCTGCGGAGGATTCAGCCTTCCGCCACAAGGTGTTCTTGGGACTGCTGAACGAGGGTATTCTGATGGCCTCCAATCTGGTGGGTGCAGTGTCCACAGAGATTGGCAAGTCGGAGATTGATGCTTTCGCCGCTGCACTAAGACGGGTACTAGAAAGAGCTCTGGCACCGACTAGTTAGTAGTAATTCAAAAGGAAAAGAAACTATGTTTCAGGGATTTGAAGAGCTTCAAATAGAAGCCAACGGCACCACTATCAACCTGGTTAAGGGTGGCAGCGGCCCGCCGTTGCTGATGCTCCACGGCTACCCCCAGACCCACGCCATGTGGAACAAAATTGCGCCTCGGTTGGCGGAAGACTACACCGTGGTCTGCCCGGACCTGCGCGGCTACGGCGACAGCGCCAAAGTTGAGGGCGACCCAGAGCACATGAACTACTCCAAGCGCACCATGGGCCAGGACCAGGTGGACGTTATGAAGGCCCTGGGGTTTGACCAGTTCTACCTGGTGGGCCACGACCGGGGAGGCCGGGTTTCGCACCGGTTGACCAAGGACCATCCCGACAGTGTATTGAAGTTGGTCACGTTAGATATTGTCCCAACACGGACCATGTTCCAGATCGTGGATAAGGATTTTGCCACCAACACCTGGCATTGGTTTTTCCTAATCCAGCCCTTTGATTTCCCCGAAAAAGTCATTGGTGCCAACCCGGAGTTCTACGCCCGACGCGGGTTTGAACGAACCAAGGACGCCGACAAAGTGTTCACCCCCGAGGCTCTCGCGGACTATGTCCGTTGCTTCAGCATTCCCGGCACCATCCACGCGGTCTGCGAGGACTACCGGGCCGGTGCCAGCATCGACCTGGTGCACGACGAATCCGACTTCGACCAGAAGATCAACTGCCCCATGTTGGCCCTCTGGAGCCAAACAGGGTTTGTGGGCAAGACTCAAGATCCTCTGAAAATTTGGCAGGACTACGCCACCAACGTGCGGGGACAATCACTGCCCTGCGGACATTACATAGCAGAAGAACTGCCAGACGACTCATACGCAGCCATCAAACAGTTCTTGTCGGAATAGGGGTAAATATCAGTGTCAACCGAACACCCCACTCGATCGTCCTGAGCCAGTCGAAGGGCACGCATAAGTCATATTTGTAAATTAAAACCATGGCTAAATTGGGAAAATGGTTCGTCCTTCCACGGAAGGACACCACGAACGGATAAGCGTAACCCGTAATCGAATTACCAATTTTGGATTAAAAAGAAAAGAAATTAAAGGAGAATCAATCATGAGTTCAATCAGAATGTACACCGGCGACGACGGCACAACCAAGATCGAAGAGATCAACCCGTCAGAGCATCCTTCCTATAACACGCTGCATGACGCATCGAAGATTATCTTCAGGGCTCAGCAGCCCGGCTTCTTCAGCGACTGGCACATTGCCCCACGCCGCCAGTACATCATCACCCTGTCCGGCGAGGCTGAGATCGGCCTGAAAGATGGCACCACTCACCGCCTGGGCGCAGGCGACGTCAACCTGGCCGAGGACATGACCGGCGCCGGTCATACCACCCGCGTGGTGGGTGACGTACCCCGAATCACTGCCACCGTGCATCTGGAAGACTAATCCGTCTATTTAGCTGAAATTCAAAAGGGCGTCCCAACGGAATCGGGACGCCCTTTTGAATTGTGATTACTTTCTGCGCCGGATTAGGCTCACGCGGTTTTCCTAAAACCGTAAAATAGAGTCATACTGGTTGTTAGAGACCTAACCCAGCTTTAATTAAACCTAATTGTATTAAACCCGCTTGCCGAGAGAGACGCCGTTGAAACCCTGGATACTCATCGACAAAGCCCAGACACCCGGCCATGGCGCTGAGCTGTGCCTGTACCAGCGTGACCAAGAATTCGCGATTCAAGCGGACAATCTTGAGTTGATGAACAGCCGCATCTTTGGCTCGGAGCAGGCGTTGGCCACCCTTGCCTGCCAGAAGATTAACGACGCGCCAACTGCTCGCGTTTTGATCGGAGGTCTGGGTATGGGTTACACCCTAAAATCGGCGCTGGACGAACTTGGGACCAAAGCCGAAGTAGTGGTCGCTGAACTCGTCCCTGCAGTGGTCCGCTGGAACCAGGGAGTCCTGGCTCATCTGGCCGGCAATCCCCTCGACGACGAACGCGTCATAGTGCAAGAGGGTGACGTGGCCCAAATGATCAAGCGGGGCCGCGGCAGCTTCAGCGCCATCCTGCTAGATGTGGACAACGGCCCCAACGCCCTCACATCCGACGGTAATGACTGGCTCTACACCATCGCCGGGTTGGAGACCGCCCACGCCGCGTTGAAGCCCAACGGCGTGCTGGGCATCTGGTCCTCCGACCAAGATGCTGGTTTCGCCAAGAGGCTTGGCCAGACCGGGTTCGATGTTGAAGAGGTCAAGGTGCGCGGTCGCGGCAAGAAGGGTGCCCATAACATCGTCTGGATCGCCGAGCGTATTTAGCCGTGCGTATTCAATCGGGTTTAGCCAAATTTAATCCGGCAAAACAACACTGATTCTCAAAACTGATAACGTCAAAAGAACATGATAGATACCGCCATTCCCCAGATTACCCAGGAACTCAAATTGGCCCAAGGGCAGGTTTCCGCTACGGTCAACCTGCTGGACGACGGCGCAACCGTGCCGTTCATCGCCCGGTACCGCAAGGAGAACACCGCCAGTCTGGACGAGGTCGAAATCACCAACATCCGCGACCGGCTCTCCCAGATTCGCGAGCTCCGAGACCGCCGTCAGACCATTCTAGATTCGCTGGAAAAGCGTGGTCTGTTGACCGAGGAACTCCGCCGGTTGATCTTGGCCGCCGAGACCATGACGACCCTGGAAGACATTTACCTGCCCTATCGACCCAAACGCCGCACCAGAGCCACTATCGCCAAGGAGAAGGGGCTGGAGCCGCTGGCGTTGCATCTGTGGGGACAGGAAAGCTTCAACGTTAGACAGGCTGCTGACGAATACGTCGACTCGACTACCGGCACGATTAATGGCGTGGCCAACGTACCGGACGCCCTCAGCGGCGCGCGCGATATCATCGCCGAATGGGTCAGTGAGGACAAAGTCGCCCGGCGGGAGATTCGGCGTCTATTTTGGTCTCAGGGCACATTTTCTTCTTCAGTCGTCTCCGGCAAGCGCGAAGAGGCCGCAAAATACCGGGACTACTTCGAGTGGGAAGAACCAGTGATGAAGGTCCCTTCCCACCGGGTGCTGGCCATGCTCAGGGGCGAAAAAGAGTCCATGTTATCCGTGCATATCTCGCCGCCAGCAGTTCAGGCCGTGGCCGTGCTGCAGGACATATTCGTCACCGGCGAAACAGAGGCCTCACAGGAAGTCCGACAGGCAGT
>CAVODA010000238.1:0-3394 GCA_963694265.1 Dehalococcoidia bacterium | reverse complement strand
GAGTGCACCCCGGCGCAGCTTTGGCAGTCTACCGCCATGGTCTGCCCGTACTTGATCTCTACAGCGGACTGGCAAACCAAGAGACTGGCAAGCAAGTGGAAGCAGACACCATGTTTGTGCTGTATTCTTCCACCAAAGCGGTCACATCTGCCTGCTTACACATACTCTGGGAGCGGGGCAAATTGGACTGGGATGACACCGTTGCCTCCCATTGGCCTGGGTTTGCTCAAAAGGGCAAAGAAGGCGTCACCATCCGGCACGTCTTGACCCACCAATCAGGCTTTCCAGATACCCCTAGCCACATGACCTGGGATCGATGGCACGACTGGGATGCCGTCGTGGACGCCATGGAACAGATCCCGCTGGATTACAAACCAGGCCGGGTAATCGCCTATCATCCCCGCAACTTTGGCTGGGTGGTTGGTGAGCTGGTCCACCGGATAGACGGCCGGACCATTGATCAGTTTGTCCGTGAAGAAATCACCGGCCCACTGGAAATAGAAGAGTTTCACCTGGGTATAGACCCTTCCATGGAAGGCCGCGTTTCCAAACTGCACGCCATGGAAGACTGCGACCGGACCAGCCAGGTGAACATCTACAACCGGCCAGAGGTGCATACCGCAGTGCTGCCCGCCGGTGGTGGGATTGCCACGGCCAGAGGATTGGCCAGGTTCTACGCCATGATGGCCGGTGGCGGAACGCTGGACGGCGTGACCACTATGAAACCGGAGACGGTGGCCGCAGTGACCGTGCAACAGTCTGAGGGTTTGGACCACAGCCTGGACCGCAACGTAAAACGCTCTTTAGGCCTGTCATTGGGTGACCCGCGATCAGCGGAGCCCGGCAACGAAGACACCCGGACCTTTGGTCACGCTGGCTCGGGGACGTCTGTTGGCTGGGCCAACCAGGACTCGGGCCTTGCATTTGCCTACATCACCAACGGGTTCCGCGCCGAAGTCACAAATACCCCGCGACTAGCGGCAATATCCCAAGCGGTGCTGGATGCCGCCCTTTAGCAGCCTGTATTAGCCTGTCGCAGTCAGTCCAACCCCAGGAGACATCATAGATGGCAAACCCCAAGCAGACCTACGAACTAGAATTGGGCACGGACCAGATGGCCTTCATCCGCTCCATGAAAGATAAATACGAGATTGTGGATGAAAGCAAAACATTCCGGGCTATTATCGACTATCTAATAGCCACCCGGAATGTTCATGACGAAGTTTTTGGGAAACGCCGCTGCTTTAGATGCGACTAGGCGTAAAAGCCCTTTAGCGCAGGCTTTTGATTGCTTCCAGCGCCAGCTTGTAACCGTAGATACCAAAGCCGTAGACGGAACCCTTGCAGACCGGCTGAATCTGGGACACGGTGCCTCGGGACGTTGGGTTGGAGGCGTGGACCTCGATCATCGGGAACTGCACCTGGGCGATGGCAGCCTTGATGGGCCCGGTGGTGGTCGTGAAACCGGCGGGGTTGATGATCCCAGCTTCATAGCCGTTGTCATGGGCTTCATATAGGGCGTTGATGACATCGCCTTCCAGGTTGGAATGGAACAGTTCAATGTCCATGTCCAACTCTTTTCCGTAACCAACGATCTGCTCGTTCATTTCTCCCAAGGTCATTGGGCCAAAGGTCTCCAATTGGACCTTGCCTCTCATGTTCATTCCTGCGCCTTGAATTACCAACACCTTACCCATGATGTACTCTCCTGAAATTTGTTATTTGATTGGCCAAACACGGCTGGCCTGTTTATTTGCTAGTAGAAGCTGGTCCCTGTTCTGACTCCGGTATTGGCGGAGCCTCTTCGGTCGCGGCCGTCGGAGTCTCGTTGATGTAACCAGCCTGCAGGATATCCAATTGCACCATCAGCATCTTGTTCCATGCAATCGATGCCTGATGAGCTTCCTTCCTATCTGAAATCTCTTCCTGAAATATATCGGCCAAGGCTGTCTGCAAAAACGACATTGACCCAATCATGTACTTGCTGGGAACCGAGCCCATGTGCGCCCGGTGCGTCGGCGGGTGGCTGTGGACGATTCCGGTGGCCAGCAACCGGACTGGATAATCCTGGTCAATCTTGAAGTCCAACGACCCTCTCAACCAGCGCAACAGGCTATGCTTGCGTCGCACCAGACGGTCATCGTCAACAGCGTTTTCTTCGTTTAGAAAGAAGCGGCGGGTCTCTTGGAATTCCAAAAAATGGTCGTATACGGCATCGGTAATCTCCTCACCTCTGGCTAATACCATCTTGCGGGTAGACTCGATAATATCTAGTTCGTTTTGGCCCAGGCCCACAAACGCGGCAACCTCTTTCATCCTGGCGGGCCAATCTACGAGTTGCGGCATATTTACTCCAGATTTCTCTACTGGTGGCTAAGCTAATTTGAGTCTGCAGATTCTACAGCAGTTCAACCACTCAGAATATAACGTTTCCCATAGGAGCGGGCAAGGAGATGCGCCAAAGCGAGCCGGGTCAGTTATCGCCAGCCTCGGGTGCTCCGGGTTTCAGAGTTGCCGTCTCAGCAGCGGTATCATTCGGGTCAGTCTCAGACTCCGCCTGGGTTAAAGGCTTCCAGGCCAGCGGAGAAAGTATGATTGCGGGAATGAGCAGTACCAACCCGGCGAACATGTTCATGGATATGGCCCACTGGATCGAGATCGTAGACGCCACCAGACCAATCTCCGCAGCGCCCAATGGCGTACCCACGCCAATGAAAACACTGAGCAACCCCATCATCCGACCCCGCATATCATGGGGTGTAGACAGCATCGTAATGGCGCTCTGCATGGTTGCGAAACCGGACTGCGCTATTCCACTCATGGTCAGCAAGCCAAACGTCAGGGCGTACCAAGGGGACCACACAAAGATCATGCCAAGGGTCAGCACGCCCATACACCCCAGGACAAATACCCGCCCGTGGAATCTCAAGTCTCGGGTGAGCGCCATAATTCCGGCCCCGGCCAGTTGACCAAAGCCGTCAGCAGCAACCAGCAAGCCCACCAGGATAACGCCGACCTCCAAGTGATCGCGTCCGATGGCCGGGATGAACTGCTGGAACGGAAACGCCAGCGTGTTCATGATGATGGTGATGTAGAACAGCCCAACCAGCACCGGACTCCGCCAAGCGTAGCTGATTGCCCCTTTCATACTGCGCACGATGGGCTCAACCTGGGCCGGTTCCTGGTAGCCAGGAATTCGGAGTCGGGTCATCAACGCCAGGTTTGCTAGGTGCACCACCAGCAAGAATGAATAGGC
Source organism: Dehalococcoidia bacterium (assembly GCA_963694265.1). GTDB lineage: Bacteria > Chloroflexota > Dehalococcoidia > Lucifugimonadales > UBA3495 > UBA9611. Next base: position 138 of record CAVODA010000238.1, on the reverse strand, counting down.
ACCGGTGAACCCGGAAACGTCCAACAATATCCCAGCCACAATCGGCCCTGCCATCTTGCCCAGGTTGTTGCTGATCACATCCAGGGATAATGCGTTTACCAGCCGTTGCTGACCCACAATGTCAAAGATGGCGGTACG
>CAVODA010000237.1:0-3397 GCA_963694265.1 Dehalococcoidia bacterium | reverse complement strand
TAACCGCCAGACTTCACTTCAACTTTGGCCAAGTCTTCAATAAACTTCACGATAGCTGAGTGGTCTGATTCAGACTCTCCATCGTTAATCAGAGCGCCCAATATTTGCTGTACCAGAGCTGTCACCGGCAGAGGAATATTCAGTTCTTGAGCGGTCTGCAATACGTTCCTGAGGTCCTTCTGGTGCAGACGAATGCGGAAGCCAGCCTGGAAGTTTCGACTCAGCATCATGGGGGCTTTCGCCTCCATCACTGCGCTTCCGGCCAGGCCTCCTCTAATGGCATTGAAGACCCGTTCCGGGTCAACTCCTGCCTTCTGGGAGAGCACCATAGCCTCGCTAAGCGCTTCAATATTGGCAGCGACGATAATTTGGTTCGCCAGTTTGGTCACTCCACCAGCGCCGATGTCTCCGGTGAGCACCACATTGCCACCCATGACATTCATCAGATCCAGGCTCTTGTCAAAGACTTCCTGTTTTCCACCGACCATGACCGCCAGCGTGCCGGCGACGGCTCCGGGCTCACCACCGCTAACCGGCGCGTCCAGCATCTCCACACCCTTCTCGGCGCAGGCAGCGGCGATACGCTGGGACACCAGCGGGGCAATGGAGCTCATATCAATAATCACTGAGCCAGCCTTGGCTCCAGCCAAGACACCGTCAGGACCCAGAATCACTTTCTCAGAGTCTGCGGAGTCGGGCAGCATGGTGATGATGGTGTCACTGGCTGCGGCCACCTCTTTACTGGAGGAAACGCCCGCGGCGCCGTCGGTTACTATCTCTTCTTGGTTGCTCCCCACAATGTCATAGACAGTCAGGGAATATCCCGCCTTGAGCAGGTTACGGGCCATGGGCTTCCCCATGATTCCCAATCCAATAAATCCTATCTGTTCGGCCATGTGCCGACCTCCTCAAGTTGGTATGTTTCGTATTCTCGTGATGTGTGCCTGTGGCAGGCGCAAAAACTTTAACACAGATTTGAGCCGCGCTGCATCCGGCGGCGAGCAAACCATCGTCCGGATACACTCCAGTAAGATCTTGCTTCGGTTGAAGCTGGTGGCGGCGCATGCACGTATTACGCCGTTGAACTGCCATCCTCTTAGGTTTATGATACTAATACGGCAGGGTTATCCTTCAGTTTCTGGTTTATTTCCGGGTTTATTTTTCTAAATTGCGCAACCGCCGAACCCTGTTGTGCAACCTCAAGAGGTACGGATGGCAGACGGGATAAAAGCCCTGGTGACCGGCGGTGCTGGTTTCATTGGCTCCCACATGGTCGAGCGACTACTAGAACTAGAATATAAAGTAGTCGTTATAGACGATTTGAGCTCCGGTAAGATTAAGAATCTTAACTCCGGGGCAGTCTTTCACCACACTGATATCACCCAAAAGACCATGGGCGACATCATTCAGCGGGAACAGCCAGACTTGGTGTTCCACATGGCCGCTCAGACCAGTGTCACCGAGTCGACAAAAAGCCCCATTGATGACACCAATGCCAACGTGATTGGCACTATGCGCGTGCTTGAAGCCTCTCGCCGGGTTGGCGTTGAAAAGATCATCTATTCCTGCACCGGCGGCGCATTGTACGGAGACCCGGATAAGATTCCATGCATGGATGACACTGTCCCGGTCCCCGTCTCACCTTACGGCATGTCCAAATGGATTGCCGAGCAATACTTGGAATACTATTACCGCCAATACCGCTTGAATTTCACGTCGCTGCGGTACGGAAATGTCTACGGACCGCGGCAAGACCCCAATGGTGAAGCCGGCGTAATCGCCATCTTCTGCCAGGCCATGCTGGAGGGTAAACAGCCTCAGATTTTTGGTGACGGCACGCAGGAACGCGATTTTATTTCGGTATCCGACGTAGTTGATGCCAACATCGCCGCCATTGACCGAGGCAACGGCAAGACGATCAATATTGCCACCGCAGAGGCAACCAACGTAAACAAAATCTTTGAGATGCTGCGAAGCATCATAGGATACAAGTGGGAGCCGCTACATGCGCCCCAAAGAACCGGAGAAGTCTACAAGATTGCATTGGACTGGTCGCGAGCGGCTAAGGAACTAGACTGGTCACCAAAGATCAGTTTGGAAGAAGGACTGCAATTGACGGTAGATTATTTCAAAAAGGCTTTGAACCCAACCAGTGGCCTACCGTTAAGTGGCTAGGGCACAGGTAAGCGGCTAAAGCCCCAGGCGATAACCGGGCGATTATTTGGTAAACTAGCCCGGTGCAATTTCTAGGCAATCATTTAGGAGAAAAAACGGCATAGATGGAAGCAGATTACGATGTGGTTATACTGGGGGCTGGAGCCGCGGGCTTGGCCGCCGGTCTTTACACTACTAGAGCAATGTTGAAAACAATGATCCTGGAGCAGTTGGGCCCAGGCGGCCAGCTGCTGATAACAGATGAGATTGAAAACTATCCCGGCTTTCCAGATGGCATAAAGGGCCAGGAACTATCCATTAGGATGGAACAGCAGACAAGCAAATTTGGGGCTGAGATTGAATACACGGAAGTGATTGGAATTGAGGGCATTGAACTGCCAATCAAGACGATTCACACCGACGATAGAGATCTCACCGCCAAGGCAATCATCATTGCCACCGGTGGGTCCCACAACAAACTGGGAGTCTCCGGAGAGGATGCCCTGGCCGGACGCGGAGTTTCTTACTGCGCGGTCTGTGACGGCAACTTCTTCCGCGGCCAAGATGTGGTGGTGATTGGTGGAGGGGACGCTGCCTTGGATGAAGGTCATTATTTGACCGGCATCGTCAACTCCGTCACGTACATTCACCGCCGAGACGAGCTCCGGGCCGCCAAAGTCATCCAGGAGCGCGCCTTTGCCAATGAGAAGGTTAAATTCCTCTGGAGCCACGTGGTTGAGGAGTTCAGGGGAGACCAGGCCCTCGACCGTGCATTGGTCAAGAATCTCAAGACCGGTGAAGTCTATGAGTACCCCATGGCCGCTGCATTCATCTACGTGGGTTTCCACCCCAACACCGAGTACCTCAAAGGGTTACTGGAGTTTGACTCCGGTGGCCACGTTTGCACCGATATCAACATGAGGACTGCCATTCCTTGCGTTTACGCCTGCGGCGATGCCCGGGCTGAGTCCACCCGCCAGCTTGGCGCTGCAGTTGGCGACGGAATCACCGCTGCCCTGACCGCCTTCCACGACCTCAGCACTTAAACTAACTATATAGCTAGTTAGCAAAAAGATAGGCCCGCCGGTTAACCTGCGGGCCTATCTTTTTATTTTCTAGTGGTTCAAAACCTTAAAGTATTGAACCACTACGTTCTTCGACCAATAGCTGAGAGCTACTTGCCCACCGTCCTTATATCGTCACACCTACCAACCGGCGAGCCTAAGTTGGTCTAACCCGTCAC